>NZ_JAIGQA010000097.1:0-30017 GCF_019733245.1 Streptomyces sp. WAC04114 | reverse complement strand
CCCCCCCACTTCACCCACTCCCGTGATGGCTATCGCGCCACGCGTCGCAGCTCCAGCCGCTCCTTCTCCGAGAGGCCGCCCCAGACGCCGAAGCGCTCGTCGTGGTCCAGCGCGTACTCCAGGCAGGCCGCGCGGATCGGGCACATACCGCAGATCCGCTTCGCCTCCCGCACCGAACTGCCCGGCTCGGGGAAGAAGAAGTCCGCCCCCGTCTGCGCGCACAACGCCTCTTGCTGCCATTCGAGTTCGGGCGAGGTGATCGTGTCGATGTGCATGCCGGAAAGCGTCGCGGGCGTCGAAAAACGTTCGATCAACGCGGGATCAACACCGCGTTCACGCACCCCCGGCCACCTCGATGGTGGCCTGCCGGGTGGGGCCGGCGCACGGCGGCGCGCGGAAACATCCCCATCCCCATCCCCGCCGCGGCCGCGCTCCGGCGGCGGTCGGCACCGCGCGGTGGAAGACTCGGCAGTGCAGACGACGGGCCCCTGTGCGAGGAGGGCGACGATGCTCACCACCCGTTACGTCACCGGCGCTCCGAACTGGATCGATCTCGGCACCCCCGACATCGACGGTGCCGCTGCCTTCTACGGCGAGCTGTTCGGCTGGCGGTTCCAGCCGGGCGGCCCGGAGGTCGGAGGGTACGGCCTGTTCCGGCTCGGGGACAGGACGGCCGCCGGGGGCATGCAGACCACGCCGGAGCAGGGCCCGCCGTCCTGGACGGTGTACTTCCAGTCGCCGGACGCGGATGCCACGGCCCGGGCGGCCGAGCAGGCGCACGGCGCGGTGATGGTGCAGCCGATGGACGTCCAGGACCTCGGGCGGATGGCGATCCTCGCGGACCAGGCCGGGGTGGCCTTCGGCGTCTGGCAGCCGGGCCGCAACAAGGGTCTGGAGGTCGTCCACGATCCCGGCTCGCTGTGCTGGGCCGAGCTGTACACGGCGGACGTCCCGGCCACGGCGGCCTTCTACCACTCGGTGCTCGGTCTGGAGACCTTCGGCGCGGACTTCGCCGGCGGCACGTACACCACGTTCGTCCCCGCCGGGGAGAGTGAGGACGCCATGTTCGGCGGTGTCGTCGCGCTGGCCGACGACCCGGGCGAGGAGGAGGCGTACTGGCTGCCGTACTTCGAGGTCGCCGACCCGGACGCCATCGTGGCCAAGGCCGAGGAACTGGGCGGCACGGTCCGCCTCCCCGCGACGGACCTCCCCTCCGTCGGCCGCCTCGCCAAACTCGCCGACCCGTACGGCGCCCGCTTCGCGGTGATCCACAGCGAACCTCCGCAGGGCTGAGACCGGCCGGGCCCCGTCACGACGACTGGCGTCCACCGCGCGTCTTACCGCTTGGAGGTCGTGGCGGAGGCCAGGCAGCTCGGGTCGTCGCAGTCCCGGTGCCAGTTCGCCATCGGAGCACGCTCCTGGGTCATGGCGGTGTGGTGCTCGGGAAGGCCTCCGCCGGATGAAACAAGGCCGGGAGTGAGTGACGATGGAGGTGTACCTGCCGACCGTGCTTTTCCCATGAGGAGGCAGCGGCATGACTTATCCCCCCGATTCCTCGGGTACCGGCCCTGCGCGGGGCACCGAGTCACCAGGCGCCCCCTTGCCCGAGAGCCTGGGCGCCTTGGCGAACATGGGCTGGCAGATCCTCCTCACCACGGGCCTGGCCACGATCGCCCTGGGCATCGTGATCTTCGCCTGGCCTGAGGAGACGCTGCGGGTCGTCGGCGTACTCTTCGGCGTCTACCTGCTGGCCACCGGCGTCTTCCAGCTGGCCGCCGCCTTCGGCACGCATGTCCCCCGGCATCTTCGGGTGCTGCACTTCCTCACGGGCGCACTCTCCGTCCTGCTGGGGCTGATCTGTTTCCGGGGCACTCTGCAGTCCATCTTCCTGCTCGCCCTGTGGATCGGCTTCAGCTGGTTGCTGCGCGGCATCATGGTGACGGCAGCGGCCGCCTCCGCCGAGGACATGCCGGCACGCGGCTGGCAGCTGTTCTACGGGATCATCAGCACTCTGGCGGGCATCGTGCTGATCGTCTCGCCGTTCACCTCGATCGCCGCACTCACCCTGGCGGTGGGCGTCATGGCCGTGGTCCTGGGGGTGGTCGAGGTGTTCCAGGCCATCAGGATGCGCGTCGAAGTCGGTCGCCTCGCTCCGGGCGGCACTGCCACACAGCGGCGGCCCCTGTTCCACCGCCCGCACCCCCAGCACTGATCACCCGGACCGGAGCGGGCAGCCCGGTGAGGCAAGGGGTACGGGAGTCCGGCACTCAAGGGCTCTCCCTCAGTGGCGCATCGCGCGCTCCGGCGGTGTCCCCGGCCGGTCCTTCGGCAACAGCAAACGCAGGGCACCCGGCCGGATACCGCACACGACGGGCAGAGGAAGCCGCACCGCTTCGCCGTCGACGCCCGCGTCAAGGTGCCGCACCTCGCCGTGCAGCGTGATGCCGGGAGCAGACCAGACGACGGCCCCGTCCCCCGACGGCCCGGCACCGTGCTTGCGCTGTCGCAGTTCGTCGCGCAGGTGCCGCAGGAGGTCCGGGGGAGCCTGCTCCGGGCGCTTGAGGACGATGGCGCCGAGCTGTCCTGTGCTGAGAGAGAAGCGTCGGCCCAGCCAGCGCGGTGTGGCCAGGTGATAGGGGTTGTTGGAGATCAGCACCACTTGCGGGAACTCGACAGTCCCCCAAGGTGTGTCCACGCCGGCCTCGACCCACTGCCTGCCCTTGGCGTAGTCGGGTGCCACTGCGGCGAACGCGCGCGGCTTGTCCTCCCGGTACCCGGGCTCCAGCAGGGCATCGGCGTACACGCCGAAAGAGACGTTGTTGACGAAGACACGCGAGCCGAGCACCCCCAGGTCCACCTGTGCCGGCTCACCGTCGACCAGGGCGTCCAGCGCCTGCCCCGGATCGCGCAGATCGAGGCCCAGGTCCCGGGCGAAGTGGTTGCGGGTGCCCGCCGGGACCACGACCAGTGACCGGCCCGTGTCGGCAGCCACCGCGGCGACCGCCGACACGGTGCCGTCACCGCCCGCGACCCCCAGCACCTGCGCCCCCTCCACCACGGCGTTCCTCGCGAGCGACGCGGCATCCTCCTCCGTGCTGGTCGTCCTGACCTGGGCTCCCATGTTCTCGGCCCGCTGTACCAGGCCGTAACGAGCCGTCTTGCCGTCGCCCGAGTGTGGATTCATCACGATCACCGCCCGGGCACGCGTCCGAGCGCCGGCCATCACCGCATCCCCTCTCGGTGTTCAGGCGGTGAGAAGGAATTGCCGGCCCATGCTCGCCGAGGCCGCCAGGCTTCCGCCGGGCAAGGGGCCTGTGGTGCGGTGCCGTGCCGTGCCGGGGCATGGTGCCGGTGCTTGCCGGGGTTTCGAAGGGGGATGTCATGCCGCTCACCCTCCCGGTAGAGGGGTGGATCGGTACCCCTCCATCGTCACGGTCAATGCGCTTCCCTGTCGATACGGTCAATGCGCTTCCCTGTCGATGCAGACTGGAGGGGACGCACCCAACCGTGTGGGAGGCCGCTGTGGCAGCTGAACCCCCCTTCGTGCCCCCGGGTGTGGCGATCACTGCGATCGACGGCGAGGGCGCCGAAGTGACCTTGAGCGGAGATGTCAGCGCTGTGATGCTCCGCGAGCTGGAGACCCTTCTCGCTGATCTGCGCCTGCAGAGGGCTCAGTACTGGGTGCTGGACATGCAAGGGGTGAGACGGATCGAGCTGGCGTGTGCCTACGCCCTGCTGCGCGCGGTGACGGAGCACTCCGGGACGGCGGTCGTGCGCGGGGCACGTCGGCCGGTGCGGCGCACGTTGCGGCACGCCGGCCTGGACAGAGCAGCAGCGATCGAGGAATAGCGGGACCCAGCGCTTTCGCGGGGAGCCGGAGGCAGGTCTTGGCGCCGGCTGCGCACCTGGGACATACAAAGCTCCAGCTACTGGGAAGTAGCTTCTGGGCCCGGGCCGGGGGTCGCAATGCCCGGTGAATGAACGCGAACGAACGAGCCCGAGCGCTGGATCGCCCGTAGATTGGAAGTCCAGGCAGTCGCGCTCGCGGCCACGGAGAGCGCGTGATGACAACGGACATCGATTTCACGGCGTTCTTCGACGCCACACCAAGCCCGTACCTGGTGCTGGATGCGGACCTGGTGATCCGCTACGTCAACCCGGCCTGCCTGCGGACTGCGGGCCGGACCGAGGGCGAGTTGACCGGGAAGTACGTCTTCGACGCCCTGCCGGAGAGTCCCGGCTTCGGCGGCGACGCGGAACGAAACCTGAAAGCCTCCCTGCACCGGCTTCTGGACACCGGGACTCCGGAAACCGCGGTGCTCCAGCGGTACGACGTTCCCGCCCCCGATCAGCAGGACGGGTTCGAGGAGCGATGGTGGTCCGTGATCCACACCCCCGTTTGGGGACCTGACGGCACAGTGAAGTGGATCATCCAACAGGTAACGGACGTCACGGCCTTCGTCCACTCAGCGCGGCCACGTCAGCTCAGCAAGGACAGTAGGGAGTCTCCCGAACGAATGGAGGGCATGGCGGCCGAGCTGTACGCGCGCGCCCGGGAGCTGCACCGGCTGAACCAGGAACTCCGCCAGGCCCACGCCCGCGAACAGCAGGTCGCCGTCACCCTGCAAGAAGCCATGCTTTCCGTCCCCGACCTGGACCGGCACACCAACATCGCCGTGCGCTACCTGCCCGCGACCGCGTCACTGAACGTGTGCGGCGACTGGTACGACATCGTCGACCTGCCACCCGACCGCTACGCCGTGGCGGTCGGAGACGTCGTCGGCCACGGCCTGCACGCCGCGGCCATCATGGGCATGCTCCGCAGCGCCCTGAGCGCCGTCATCCGCGCCATCCCCAGCCCCGCCCAGGCCCTGGAAGTCCTCGGCCTCTATGCCCGCTCCGTGGACGGCGCCATGGCCGCCACCGCGGTCAAGGTACTCATCGACACCCGCAGCAGACTGATCATCTACAGCAACGCCGGGCACCCACCGCCGATCCTGCTCCACACCGACGGGACCTGCGACCTGCTGGACCAGGCCACGGACCCGCCACTCGGCACGCGCGAGCACCACGTCCCCCGTCCCCAGGCCGGCCTCTCCTACAGGCCGGAAGACATCCTCGTGCTGTACACCGACGGCCTCATCGAGCGCCGCGACGAGGACATCGACGTCGGCCTGGAACGCCTGACCGCGGCCCTCGCCCAGGACCGAAGCCTCGCCCCTGACCCGCTGGCCGACGCACTGCTGACCCGGCTCGACGTCGCCGGGGGCGTCTCGGACGACATCGCCCTCGTCATCGTCCGCCTGTGACCCGCGCGACTTTGTGAAGCGCCCGGGGATACTCCAGCCCGGATCAGGTACAGGCACTCACGGGTACGGGCCCTCGCCGTCCGGCCGACCAGGGCTCGGCGGACCGGGAAGCCGGCCGGACGGCGAGCCGCCTCCGGCGACGAGCCCCCGGCCGCAGCGGCCCCTACGCCGACCCCCGCCGCACCAGCGTCGTCGGCAGCACCACGCTCGACGGGGTCGTCCCGACGCCCTCGCGCGGGGCGTCCCGGTCGAGGCCGCGCAGGAGCAGGCGGGCCATCAGGCGGCCCATCTCCTCTATGTCCTGACGGACCGTCGTCAGGGGCGGGTCGGTCTGTTCCGCGACGGGCCGCATGTCGTCGAAGCCGATCACGGCCACGTCGTCGGGGACCCGGCGGCCCGAGCCGCGCAGCACACGCAGCGCCCCGGAGGCCATCAGGTCGTTGGCGGCGAACACCGCGTCCACGTCCGGGCAGCGCTCCAGGAGCTCGCGCATCGCCCGCTCGCCGCCGGCCGGGGTGAAGTCGGCCTCGGCGATCAGCCGCGGGTCGGCGTCCACCATGACGTCCCGGTAGCCGTCGAGGCGGTCCGCGGCGGAGGTCTGGTCGAGGGCGCCGGTGATGTGCGCGATCCGGCTGCGGCCGAGGCCGGCCAGATGGCGGACGGCGTCGCGGGCACCGCCGCGGTTGTCGCTGTCGACGTAGACCACCGCGCGCCGGTCGGCGCTCCAGCCGGGCCGCCCGCCGAAGACGGTGGGGATGCCGGCCCGCTGGATCAGCTCCGGCAGCGGGTCGTCGAGGTGCAGGGAGAAGACGAGCGCCCCGTCGACATGTCCGCCGGCGAGGTAGCGGCCGACCCGGGCGTGGTCGTCCCGGCCCTCCGTGAGCAGCAGCACGAGCTGGTTGTCGTGGGCGGTGAGCTCCTTGCTGATGCCGCGCAGCTGGAGCGCGAAGAACGGGTCGGCGAAGACCCGCGTCTCCGGTTCGGCGACGACGACCGCGATCGCGTCGTGCCGCCGGGTCACCAGGGAGCGGGCGGCCTGGTTGGGCACGTAACCGAGCTCGTCGACGGCCCTGCGGACCCGCTCCACGAGGACGTCCCGCACCCCGTCCCCACCGTTGACCACGCGGGACACGGTGGCCCGCGAGACACCGGCCCGGGCGGCCACGGCCTCCAGGGTGGGACGCGGCGCTGTGTCGGTCACTTCGGGGCTCCTCACCTGCGGCTGCGGATCAGGATAGCCCCGGACACGTAGCGTGGTGAGAGCGCTCTCGCCCGCCGATCGGCGCGGACGGGGGAGCAGCCGCCCGTCAGTGCTCGTGGCCGTCGCCGGCCGGCTCCTCCCCGTGCTCGTGGCCGCCGCCCGCGGGCTCCTGGCCGTGGTCGTGCGGGTCATACCCCGGAATGGTGCCGTCCGGCTTCTTCACCAGGAACAGTCCGACCATCCCCATGTCGGAGTGGCTCTGGACGTGGCAGTGGTACATCCAGGCGCCGGCGCCGACCCCCTCCCCCGCGATCACCTGGAAGCCGAAGGAGTCCGCCGGGCCCGTGATCTTGTTGTCGATGACCTGGCTGGGGTCCTCGGGGCCGGTCAGCATGCCGGTGCGGTTGTCCGCCCAGCGGTGACCGTGCATGTGGAAGGTGTGGTAGAACTCGCCGTGCGTGATCACGACGAACTCCACCCGATCCCCCACGGTGGCCTCGAAGTTCGGTCCGGAGTGCGGCGGCTTGTTGTTGATGCGCATGTCGTTGAAGACGACCGTGTGCGTCCGGTCGGGGAGAACGTCGCCCTTTCGGCGGACGATGACCGGGCCGAAGAGGCCCTTCTGCAGGCCCACGGTGCCGTGTTCCGTGCCGACGACGTGGTCGTGGTAGTGCCAGTAGCCCGCGCTCCCTGAGCGCCAGGTGCCGTCCTTGCGGCGGCCGGGGGCGTGGGTACGCCAGGTGTAGGTGCGGGTGCCGCCCGGCTCGACATGACTGCGGTTCAGTTTCGTGCCGTCGCTGGTGATCTCGTAGTCCAGGCCGTGGACGTGCAGGCTGACCTCCACGTCCATGGTGTTCTCGAACTCGATGTGCAGCGTGTCGCCTTCGTTGAGCTCGATGAGCGGCCCCGGGATGCTCGCCTTGCCCTTCTCCAGGCCGTAGCCCATCTGCCCGTCGGGGAGCTTCTCGGCGTAGAGCTTGATGCGCTTCACCTCGCCCCCGGCGGGTGCCGTCCTCACCGGTCCGGCGGCGCTCACGGCCTCCGGTGCCACGGACAACGATGTCGCGACGGCCGCGCCGCCCAGCAGGACCCGCCGGTTGAAGCTGCGTCTGTCCATGCGGAACTCCCCACCCTGGTAAGGCATTTACGGAGGCGTACCTGTGATGAACCGGTGCGACGGTACCGGCCGCGCCCTCGTTTATCCACACTCAAGACAAAGTTGGTGCCATCCCGGTCATAGGTATTGGCGAGATGCGCAAAGGGGTTTAGTTTCCTTGGCGGTGTCGCTGTGACCGAGGAGGTGCCCATGCACTTACGAGGGTTGAGCAAGTCAAGACGCGTCTGGGCGGCGTCCGTTGCCGCCGGGGTCGTGACCGCCGGGCTGCTGTCGGGCCCCGCCGCGAACGCGCGCCCTTTCCCCGAACCCCCGCTGACAACGATGTCGATCAAGTCGCCGCCGGGCGGCGCAAACGTACGGGTGCTGATCTTCCACGGTTCCGCGGCGGCCGGGGAGGAGTCGCCGGTGGTGAACGCCGGGATCGAGGCCATCGAGGACATCGGTCTGACGGGCCCGGTGAACCGCCGTTTCAAGGTGCAGGCCACCGCCGACGCCTCGGTGTTCACCGACGAGACGAAGCTGGGCCGCTTCAACGCGGTCGTGTTCCTGACCGGCGGGGGCGATGTCCTCGACGCGGAGCAGGAGGCGGGCCTGGAGGCGTACATGGAGGCCGGCGGCGGGTTCGTCGGCATTCATGACGCGGCGCGCGCGGAGCCGTACTCGGACTGGTTCACCGGCCTGGTGGGTGCCCGCCCGGCCGCCTCCGGCCCGACGGCCGTGCAGCGCGCGACCGTGGAGGTCGGCGACCGCCGGCACCCCGCCACCAAGGATCTGCCGGTGCAGTGGAAGCGCCCGGACCGGTGGCTGAACTGGGTGAAGAACCCCTCGGGTGATGTGCACACGGTGGCCCGGGTCCGCGAGTCGACCTACCAGCCGGGCTCGGGCTCGGGCGGCTGGGACCACCCGGTCAGCTGGTGCCGTGACTACGACGGCGGACGGTCCTTCTACACGGGCATGGGCGGGACGGTGTCGTCGTACGACGAGACCGACTTCCGCGACCATCTGCGCGGCGCGCTGATGTGGACGACCCGTCTGGAGCAGGCCGACTGCAAGGCGACCATCAACGCCAACTACGCGGCGGAGCGGCTGACCAAACCCAACCAGCCCGGGCAGAACGACCAGATCGGCGAGCCGCACGGGATGGTCACCGCGCCCGACGGCCGGGTCTTCTACATCGGCCGGGGCGGCGCCGACTCCTCGCAGCCCGTGATCACGGACTGGAACAACCCCGACATCGGCAAGGGCAAGGGCGAGATCCACGTCTACGACCCGAAGACCAAGCAGGTGACCCTGGCCGGCGCGCTCACCGTCTTCGGCAACAAGGGCGGCGGCGACGAACTGGTCAAGGTCGAGGAGGGGCTGCTCGGCATCGAGCTGGACCCGGGGTTCGCGCAGAACGGCTGGGTGTATCTGCACTACACGCCGCACGAGCGGATCAACCGTGAGACGCGGATGGCGGAGCGGCGGGTCTCCCGCTTCACGCTCGACCGCACCACGAACAAGCTGGACCTCGCCAGTGAGAAGGTCCTGCTGAAGTGGCCGGTGCAGATCCACAGTTGCTGCCACGCGGGCGGCGGGATGGCCTGGGACTCCAAGGGCAACCTGTACATCGCCACCGGTGACAACAACTCCAGTGGCTTCAGCTCCGGTTACTCCGGCAACAACCCGGAGCCGAACTACAAGGGCGTCTCCTTCGCGGACGCGCGCCGCACCGCGGGCAACACCAACAACCTCAACGGCAAGATCCTGCGCATCCACCCGGAGCCCGACGGGACGTACACGCTCCCCGCGGGCAACCTCTTCACCGGGAAGGAGCCCGACGAGGGCGGCGGCAAGACGCGCGGCGAGATCTATGTGATGGGCGTGCGCAACCCGGCGCGCATCTCCGTCGACAAGTCGACCGATGTGCTCTACGCGGGCTGGGTCGGTCCGGACGCGAGCGCGCCTTCGACGACCTGGGGCCCGGCCAAGTACGACACGTTCGCCGCCATCACCGAGGCGGGCAACCGCGGCTGGCCGTACTGCATGGGCAACAAGCAGCCCTACCGGGACCGCAATCTGCCGGACCCGTCCAAGCCGCTGGGCTGGTACGACTGCGACCACCCGAAGAACGAGTCGCCGAACAACGACGGCCTGGTCAATCTGCCGCCGGTGACCGGCAACAACATCTGGTACTCGCCCTCGGGCGGTGGCCCGGACTACCCGCGGGACGCGAACGGCGTCCCGTCGTACAAGCCGGCGGAGGCCACCTACCGGCTGCCCTGGCTGAAGGGCGGCGGGCAGGCCGCGATGAACGGGCCGGTCTACCGCTACGGCACGGCCGCGGCCGACAGCGCCGTCAAGTGGCCGGCGTACTGGGACGGCAAGTGGTTCGTCGGTGACTTCTACGACGCCGACCAGCCGCGCAACGCGGTGCTGATGGACCCGAAGACGCAAGGAGACGGCGGTCTGCCGGTGCACTCGGAGTCGCTGAAGAAGATCGTGCCGATCGGGAACGACGGCATCAAGAACCTGATGGACTGGAAGTTCGGTCCGGACGGCGCGCTGTACGTCCTCGACTACGGGCGCGGCTTCTTCACCTCCGACTCCAAGTCGGCCCTGTGGCGGGTCACCTACAAGGGCGGCGGGCCCACCCCGGCCGCCGGCCAGTTGGCGAGGGGGACCGAGTGATCCGGCAACGAAGAGTCTGGGCCGCCCTGCTGGCCGCCCTGCTGATGATGCTCGGCGTGCAGGCGCTGCCGGCCGCCGGGCAGCCCGCGAAGGAGGCCGCCGACCAGGTGCTCACCTGGACGGCCGGCAACGACATCGACAAGTACCTCTCGGCGCCGAAGACGGCGGTCGCCGGCACGGCCACGATCGTCTTCGAGAACAGCGCGGCCACCGGCAACACCACGGGCATGCCGCACACGCTGACGTTCGTGACCAGCGACCCCGAGTTCAACAGCGACGTGCAGCTCAACATCCTGGCCAACCCGAACGACGCCCAGGGCGGCAAGCACACCGCCCAGGTCACGCTCACGCCCGGCCGGTACTTCTACCACTGCACGATCCCCGGCCACGGCCAGATGCAGGGCATCCTGACGGTGACCGAGGGCACCGGCGAGGACACCACGGCGCCCGAGGCGTCGGCGCACGTGAGCGGCACGCAGAACGCGCAGGGCGAGTACGTCGGCTCGGCGAGCGTGGCGCTGCACGCGACCGACGAGGGCGGCTCCGGCGTCGAGCGGATCGAGTACGCGATCGGGGAGGCGGGTGCCTGGCAGCCGTACACCACGCCGGTCGTCGTGGACCAGGTCGGCAGTCACACGGTCCGCTATCGCGCGTTCGACAAGGCGGGGAACGTGTCCGCCGAGAAGAGCGCCGCGTTCACGGTCGTCGCTCCCCAGTCGGACGACACCACCGCGCCGGAGACCTCGGCGACGGTGAGCGGTGAGCGCGATGCCGACGGGGCGTACATCGACATGGCGACGGTCACCGTCTCCGCATCCGACACGGGGACCGGGGTCAACACGATCGAGTACGCGATCGGCTCCGGCGCCTGGCAGCCGTACACCGCGCCGGTGATGGTGCACCAGGTGGGGACGCACACCGTCCGCTACCGCGCCACCGACAAGGCGGGCAACGTGGCGGCGGAGAAGAACGTGCGGTTCACGGTCGTCGCGGCGCCGCCCGCGGACACCACGGCGCCGGTGACAGGCGTGACCGTGGAGGGCACGAAGAACGCGAGCGGGGCGTACGTCAACAGTGCCCGGGTGACGGTCACGGCGACCGACGAGCACGGCTCGGGCGTCGAGCGGATCGAGTACTCGCTGGACGGCGGCCCCTACCTGGCATACTCGGCGCCGGTGGTGGTCGACCGGGCGGGCGCGCACACCGTGGCGTACCGGGCGACGGACAAGGCGGGTAACACCGCGGCGGCCCGCACGGTGACCTTCACGGTCGTCTCCGGGCAGGTCCCGGCGCCCGACTGCCCGGAGTACGACGAGCGGTTGACGGTGATCGTCGGCACGGTCGACTCGGGGGTGCGCAACCGGGTCACCGACAACCGCTGCCGGATCGGCGAGCTGATCGAGGACGAGAAGGAGTGGACGTCCCAGGCGCTGTTCCTCAAGCACGTGGACTCCGTCCTGGACGCGCTGCTGAAGGAGGGCGTGATCGACCAGCGGGAGTCCAAGGCGATCCGGAAGGCGGCCCGGCAGTCCGGGATCGGCAAGCCGGGGCAGACCGAGGGCTACCGTGCGCTCTTCGACGGCACCGCCGAGTCCCTGGCCAAGTGGCAGCAGGTGGGCGGCGGTTCGTTCGGGCTGAACCCGGACGGGACGATCACCTCCGGCACCACGACGCCCGGCATGGGCATGCTGTGGTTCCCGCAGCGCAAGTACGGCGACTTCTCGCTGAAGCTCCAGTGGCGCGATGACGCCCCGGGCACGGGCAACGCCAACTCCGGTGTGTTCGTGCGGTTCCCGTGGGTCCACGACCATCCGGAGGAGTCCCGCCCGGAGTGGGTCGCCATCAAGTACGGGCACGAGGTGCAGGTGCTCGACCGGCCCGACGGCGACATGTACAAGACGGGCTCGGTCTACGGCTTCGACCGGGTGGGCCTGGCCGGCGCGGGCGTGACACAGAAGGGCACCTGGAACGACTACGAGATCCGGGTGGAGGGCCAGCACTACTCGGTGCTGCGCAACGGTGTGCTGATCAACGAGTTCGACAACACCGGCGGCCAGGAGTTCAGCCCGCCTCGCTCGGACGACCCGGGCACGGACGGGCGGCGGTTCGCCTCCGGCTACATCGGGCTCCAGGTGCACGGCACGACGGATGTGGTCTCGTACCGGGACATCCGGATCAAGGAGCTTTAGGAGGCTCCTTCTCCTTGCGGGCCCTGCTCGGCTGTACCCGTCTGGGCTCCCCCGGCATCTTCGGATACTCGGGCGGGTACGGCAGGTCGCCCAGTCCGTGGTCGTGTTCGTCGCGGCGGGCGAGGTCGAGCAGGGCTTCCAGGGAGTAGCGGTGGTCGTCCATGTCCGCGTGCACGTCGCCGAGTTCGGCGAAGCGCGCGGGCATGGTCGCGAGGTCGAAGTCCTGGGGGTGCGCGACCCCCACCTCGTCCCAGCGCAGGGGCGCGGAGACCGGGGCGTGCGGGCGGGGGCGTACGGAGTAGGCGGAGGCGATCGTGCGGTCGCGGGCCGTCTGGTTGTAGTCGATGAAGATGCGCTCGCCGCGCTCCTCCTTCCACCACTTGATGGTCACGTGCTCGGGCATCCGCCGTTCCATCTCCCGGCCGACGGCGATGGCGGCGCGGCGGACCTGGGTGAAGGTCCAGCGCGGCTCGATGGGCACGAAGACGTGCAACCCCCGGCCGCCGGATGTCTTGGGGAAGCCCCGTAGTCCGCCGAACTCGTCTAGCACCGCCCGCAGTTCGTGGGCGGCGCGGGCGGCGTCGTCGTAGTCGGTGCCGGGCTGGGGGTCGAGGTCGATGCGGAGTTCGTCCGGGTGGTCGACGTCGTCGCGGCGTACCGGCCAGGGGTGGAAGGTGAGGGTGCCGAACTGGGCGGCCCACACCACCGCTCCGGCCTCGGTGGGGCACATCTCGTCGGCGCTGCGGCCGCTGGGGAAGGTGATGTGCGCGGTCGGGATCCAGTCGGGCATGTTCTTCGGCGCCCGCTTCTGGAAGAAGTTCTCGCCGGTCACGCCTTCCGGGTAGCGCTCCAGGGTGGTGGGCCGGTTGCGCAGGGCGCGCAGGATGCCGGGGCCGACGGCGATGTAGTAGCGGGCCAGGTCCAGCTTGGTGAAGCCGCGCTCCGGGAAGAACATCTTGTCCGGACTGGACAGCCGTACGGTCCGGCTGCCCACCTCCAGTTCCACCGCGTCACCCATGCCCGCCACGGTAGGCGTAGCCCGCACACCTCGCATATCGGGCATCTCGGGGCGCATCAGAGCAGAATCGATCCATGGATCTGCCGGTGATGCCCCCCGTCCTGCCGATGCTCGCCAAGTCCGTCGCGGCGATTCCCGCGGGCATGCAGTACGAGGCGAAGTGGGACGGTTTCCGGGCGATCGTGTTCCGCGACGGGGACGAGGTCGAGCTGGGCAGCCGCACCGGGAAGCCTCTGACCAGGTACTTTCCCGAGCTGGTGACGGCCGTGCGGGAGCGGTTGCCCGAGCGGTGCGTGGTGGACGGGGAGATCGTGATCGCGCGCGAGGGGCATCTGGACTTCGACGCGCTGACGGAGCGGATCCATCCGGCGGACTCGCGGGTGCGGATGCTGGCGGAGCGGACGCCGGCCTCGCTCGTCGTGTTCGATGTGCTGGCGCTGGGGGACGAGTCGCTGATGAACGCGCCGCTGACCGAGCGGCGGGAGCGGCTGGAGGGGGCGTTGTCCGGGGTGCGGGCGCCGGTGCACCTGGCGCCGGCGACCACCGACATCGAGGTGGCACGGCAGTGGTTCGAGCAGTACGAGGGGGCGGGACTGGACGGGGTCATCGCCAAGCCGCTGACGGTGCGCTACCGGCCGGATGAGCGCGCCATGTTCAAGATCAAGCACGAGCGGACGGCGGACGTCGTGGTCGCCGGGTACCGGCTGCACAAGAGCGGCCCGATCGTCGGTTCGCTGCTGCTCGGCCTGTACGACGACCGCGGGACCCTCCAGCACGTGGGTGTCTCCGCCGCCTTCACGATGAAGCGGCGGGCCGAGCTGGTGCAGGAGCTGGAGCCGCTGCGCCTGGACGACGTGACGGGACATCCGTGGGCGGCCTGGGCCGAGGAGGCCGCGCACGAGAAGGCCCGGCTGCCGGGGGCGCCGAGCCGCTGGTCGGGCCGCAAGGACCTGTCGTGGGTGCCGCTCAGGCCGGACCGGGTGGCCGAGGTGGCGTACGACCACATGGAGAACGGGCAGCGCTTCCGGCACACTGCCCGTTTCCGCCGCTGGCGCCCGGACCGGACCCCCGAGAGCTGCACGTACGCGCAACTGGAGGAGCCGGTCCGCTACGACCTGGCGGAGATCCTCGGCGTCTAGGCGGGCCGCCCGTCAGGGCTGCATCAGGACCTTGACCGCGCCGTCCTCCTTGCGCTGGAACATCTCGTACGCGCGCGGGGCCTCCGACAGCGGCACCCGGTGGGTGGCGAAGTCCTCCACGCCGAGGGGATCCTCGTCGGTCAGATACGGGATGATGTCGTCGCTCCAGCGGCGGACGTTGGCCTGGCCCATCCGCATCTGGATCTGCTTGTCGAACAGTGTGAGCAGCGGCAGCGGGTCCGCCATGCCGCCGTAGACGCCGGACAGCGAGATGGTGCCGCCGCGGCGCACCAGGTCGATGGCGGTGTAGAGCGCGGCGAGGCGGTCGACGCTGAAGCGCTCGGCGATCGGGGCGCCGATCTTGCGGGGCAGGATCGCCGCGGCGTTCTGCACCATGCGCGCGGCCGCGCTGCCGTGGGCCTCGGTGCCGACGGCGTCGATCACGGCGTCGGGTCCGCGGCCGTCGGTCTCGTCCTGGATCGCGGCGACGAGTTCCTTCTCGTTGTCGAAGGACCTCAGGTCGAAGGTCTCCACGCCCCGTGCCTTCGCCCGGCGCAGCCGCTCCGGGACCAGGTCCACGCCGAACACCCGGCCGGCGCCCTGCAGCTGGGCGACGCGGCAGGCCATGTCGCCGATGGGGCCGAGGCCGAGCACCGCGACGCTGCCGCCCTGCGGGACGTCGGCGTAGGCGACGGCCTGCCACGCGGTGGGCAGGACGTCGGAGAGGTAGACGAACCGGTCGTCGGGCGGGCCCTCGGGGACCTTGATCGGGCCGAACTGCGCCTGGGGGACGCGCAGGTACTCGGCCTGGGCGCCCGGCACGGCGCCGTACAGGCGGGTGTAGCCGAACAGGGCGGCGCCCATGCCCTCGCCCTGCACCTGGGTGGTCTCGCACTGGGTGGGAAGGCCGGTGAGGCACATCCAGCAGTTGCCGCAGGCAATCTGGAACGGCACCACGACCCGGTCCCCGGCCTGAAGGTCCGGCACGCCGGCGCCAACCTCCTCGACGATGCCCATGGGTTCATGGCCGAGGATGTCGCCCGGCGTCATGAACGGGGTGAGCACTTCGTACAAGTGCAGGTCGGACCCGCACAGCCCGGTGGAGGTGATGCGGATGATCGCGTCCGTCGGTTCCTGGATCGTGGGATCGGGCACGTTCTCCACCCGCACGTCCCGCTTGCCCTGCCAGGTCACTGCCCTCATGCCCTCGCGCTCCCTCCGTAGCGTGCGCGTCGGTCGTACGGCGCCGTCCGGGTACCCGGACGGCCCGCGCTGAATCTTGCGCCGGTCGACGGACGCGGTGGAGACACTTCCTCGTCAAGAACGGTCACCTGTGGCCATCGATGTTCAGATAAGCGCACAATCAAGACAGCTCGATGACATGAGGCGCGGTGGCGACGGTGGGCATGGGACGAGGGGCGCGCGGACGGCTCGCCGCGACGGCGGCGGCGCTGCTGGCCGCCACGGTGACGGCCGCCCTGACGGCGGGCTGCACGAGCGGGGGCGGCGGCCCGGGCGACGACGGACGGGGGCCGCCGAAAGAATCGGGGCAGGGGGAAACGCCGCCGCCGAGGGGCCCCGCCCCCCTCGTCGTGAAGATCGACAACGCCTCCCCGGCCCGCCCGCACACGGGTGTCGACGCCGCGGACGTGGTCTACGCGGAGCAGGTCGAGGGCGGGCTGAGCCGGCTGATGGCCGTGTACGCGACCCGGCTGCCGAAGACCGTCGGGCCGGTGCGCAGCGCCCGCGAGTCGGACCTTGAGCTGCTTCGCCAGTTCGACCGGCCCGTGCTGGCCTTCTCCGGCGCGCAGAAGAAGCTCCTGCCGCTGATCGACAAGGCGCCGCTGCGGGCGGAGACACCGGGCAACGCCTCCGACGCGTTCTTCCGCGACTCCGGCAGACCCGCTCCGCACAACCTCTACCTGCGGCCCGAGCGGATCGTGCCCAAGGCCCCGGGGGAAGCCGCCCTGACCACCGGCTTCCGCTACGGATCGGCGCCCGCGGGCGGTACGGCGACGGCGTCCCGGACGGTGCGCTACCCGGCGGCCGGTTTCACCTTCACCTGGTCGGACTCCCGCGACCGCTGGCTGGTCGGCATGGACGGCACGCCCGCGACGACGGCCGACGGTGAGCGGGTGGCCGCCGCGACGGTCGTCGTGCAGTACGTGAAGGTGCGCGAGTCCGCCTTCCGGGACTTCCTCGGCAACAACACGCCGTACACCGAGACGGTCGGTTCGGGGAAGGCGACGGTGCTGCGCGACGGGCGGGCCTGGGACGTGCACTGGAAGCGGGAGCAGGCAGCGGACGGGACAACGTTCACCACCGGTGACGGCACGCCGGTGAACTTCGCGAAGGGCCAGGTGTGGGTGGTGTTCGCCAAGACGCCCTGACCGGCCCGCCTTCCGACCGGCCCCGGTTCCCCTTTCGCCCGGTCCTGACCCGCCGGCCCGGGCCGCGTCCGTCAATGGGGCGCCACGAGGGGCTCCTCCGGATTGCGGAGCCCCTCGGCCGCGTCCGCGACCCGCCGGATGAGGTCGAAGAAGACCGTCCGCTCGTCGGCGGTCAGCGGGGCGAGGAAGACCTGGTTCATCCGGGCGGTGCGCACGGTCAGCCTGCGATGCGTGCGCGCCCCCTCGTCCGTGAGGTGCAACAGGGAGCGGCGCCCGTCCTGGGGGTCGCGGACCTTGTCGAGCAGTCCGCGCCTGCTGAGCCTGCTGATCACCTCGGCGATGGTGGACCGGTCGAGCCCCACCCGCTCCCCCACCGTGCGCTGGTCCAGGCCGGGCTCGGCGACGAGGGTGTTGAGGACGGCGAACTGGGGCGAGGTGATCTCCTCCGAGACCATCGCGTTCCACAGCAGGTAGTGCGCCTGCTGGAGCCGCCGGGCCAGGTGCCCGGGGTGGGTGGTGAGGTCCGCGGCCGCCATGTGCACCCCTCGGTCGATTTTGTCGGTGCACTGAACAATACGCAACCCGCCGGACCCTGTCTGCCGCCTTCCCAAAAGGTGACAGGCCTGTCTGCTGAGGCCTTGACGCTTCACCGAGCCGATGGCAGCGTGAGGGACGGCTTGCGGAAATAGTCAGTGCCCTGATTATTCGGTCGGGTCGCTCGGAAGAGATGGGGCTTCTCGGATGGACAAGGTGGTCGCCACAGCCCTTCAGGCGGTGGCCGACGTGCCGGACGGCGCGTCGCTCGCGGTGGGCGGTTTCGGGCTGAGCGGTGTGCCGAACGTGCTGATCGACGCGCTGTACGAGCGCGGCGTGGCCGGGCTGTCGGTGGTCTCCAACAACTGCGGGGCGATGGAGTCGGGCCTGGCGGTGCTGCTGGCCGCCGGCCGGATCGCCCGGGTCACGGGTTCCTACATCGGTGCCAACAAGGAGTTCGCCCGGCAGTACCTGGCCGGGGAGCTGGAGGTCGAGCTGATCCCGCAGGGCACGCTGGCCGAGCGGCTGCGGGCCGGCGGCGCCGGGATCCCCGCCTTCTACACCCCGGCCGGCGTCGGCACCCAGGTCGCCGACGGCGGACTGCCCTGGCGCTACGACGGGGAGGGCGGGGTCGCCCTGGCCTCGCCGCCCAAGGAGGTCCGGGAGTTCGACGGCACCGAGTACGTGCTGGAGCGGGGCATCCGCACCGACTTCGCCCTGGTCCGGGCCTGGAAGGGCGACCGGCACGGCAACCTGGTCTTCAACAAGTCCTCCAGGAACTTCAACCCGCTGGCCGCGATGGCCGGGCGGGTCACGATCGCCGAGGTGGAGGAGCTGGTGGAGCCCGGCGGGATCGACCCGGACGCGGTGCACCTGCCGGGCATCTTCGTGCAGCGGGTGCTCGCACTGACACCGGAGCAGGCGGCGGACAAGAAGATCGAGCAGCGGACGGTGAGGTCCTGATGGCCTGGACGCGCGAGGAGATGGCCGCACGGGCGGCGCGGGAACTGCGGGACGGCCAGTACGTCAATCTCGGCATCGGCCTGCCCACGCTCATCCCCAACTACCTCCCCGAGGGCGTCGAGGTCGTCCTCGAATCGGAGAACGGCATCCTGGGCACCGGCCCCTACCCCACCGAGGACGCCGTCGACCCGGATCTGATCAACGCCGGGAAGGAGACGGTGACGGTCCTGCCGGGCGCGTCCTTCTTCGACTCGGCGCTGTCGTTCTCGATGATCCGGGGCGGGCACATCGACGTCGCCGTACTCGGCGCGATGCAGGTGTCCGAACGGGGCGACCTGGCCAACTGGGCCGTCCCCGGCAAGCTGATCACCGGCATCGGCGGGGCGATGGACCTGGTGCACGGCGCGCGTACGGTCGTCGTCGTCATGACGCACACCGCCAAGGACGGCTCGCCGAAGATCCTCGCCGAGTGCGCCCTGCCGCTGACCGGCAAGGAGTGCGTGAACCGGATCATCACCGACCTCGGCGTCCTCGACGTCACCGACGACGGACTCGCCCTGGTCGAGACCGCACCGGGTGTGACCGCCGACGAGATCGTCGCCAGGACCGACGCCGAACTGACCGTGCCGGAGGGATGGAAGTGAAGGACGTCTACATCGTCGACGCGGTCCGCACGCCGATCGGCCGCTACAACGGCGGTCTCGCCGGCGTGCGCCCCGACGACCTGGCCGCGCACGCCGTCCGCGAACTCCTCGGCCGTACGCCGGAGCTGGACCCGGCCCGGGTCGAGGACGTGTACGTCGGCAACGCCAACGGCGCCGGAGAGGATAACCGCAACGTCGGTCGCATGGCCGCCCTGCTGGCGGGGCTGCCCACCTCGGTGCCGGGTGTGACCGTCAACCGGCTGTGCGCGTCCGGACTGGAGGCCGTGATCCAGGCGGCCCGGGCCATCGCCGTCGGGGACGCCTCGATCGCCGTGGCCGGTGGCGTGGAGTCGATGACCCGTGCGCCCTATGTGCTGCCCAAGTCCGACAAGCCCTTCCCGGCCGGGCACACCGAGCTGTACTCCACCACCCTCGGCTGGCGGATGGTCAACCCGCGGATGGAGCCGCAGTGGACGATCCCGCTGGGCGAGTCGGCCGAACTCATCGCGGACAAGCACAAGATCGGCCGGGAGCAGCAGGACGAGTTCGCGCTCCGCAGCCATGAGAAGGCCGCCCGGGCGCAGTCCGAGGGCCTGTTCGACGGCGAGTCGGCGTCCGTGCCGGTCCCGCGGCGCAAGGGCGATCCGGTGCTCTTCGCCGCGGACGAGTGCGTCCGCCCGGACGCCTCCCTGGCGGCGATGGCCAGGCTGAAGCCGTCCTTCCGCACGGAGGGCGGCACGGTGACGGCGGGCAACGCCTCGCCGCTGAACGACGGTGCGGCGGCGCTGCTCCTCGTCGACGAGGAGGGGCTGAGGGCGACGGGCCGCGAGCCGCTCGCCCGCGTCCGGGCGACGGGTGTCTCGGCGACCGACCCGCACTACTTCGGGCTGGCGCCCGTGGAGGCGGTCAACCGGGCGCTGGCCAAGGCGGGCAAGGGGTTCGACGACCTGTCCGTGCTGGAGCTGAACGAGGCGTTCGCCGCGCAGGTGCTGGGGTGTGTGGCCGAGTGGCCCGAGTTCGATCCCGCGATCCTCAATCCGCAGGGCGGGGCGATCGCCCTGGGGCATCCGCTGGGGGCGTCCGGGGCCCGGCTCGCCGGAACGGTCGCGCATCAACTCGCCCGGCGGGGCAGCGGCGTCGGCGTCGCCACGCTCTGCATCGGGGTGGGCCAAGGCCTTGCCCTAGTCCTGGAGCGCTAGCGCCGTTCGAGACTGCGGGCCGCATCTGGCTGGTCACGCCGCGCCCGCGCGGCGGCGTCGCACATCGATTCAGCCCCGCGCCGCTGACGGGGCACGACTCTCAAGAACCTCAGGGACCCCCATGACTCTCACGCAGCACGACATCGACCAGGAGATCGCGGCCAAGCACGCCGCGTACGAGAAGCGCCTCGCCGACGGCGGGCCCGTTGAGCACCACCCGCGGCGCGACTACGCGCCGTACCGGTCCTCACTGCTCCGGCATCCCAAGCAGCCGCCGGTCACGATCGACGTCAGCAAGGACCCGGAACTGGTGGAGCTGTCCTCCCCCGCCTTCGGGGAACGCGACATCACGGAGATCGACAACGACCTCACCCGGCAGCACGACGGCGAGCCGATCGGTGAGCGCATCACCGTCTCCGGACGGCTGCTGGACCGCGACGGGCGGCCGGTGCGCGGCCAGCTCGTGGAGATCTGGCAGGCCAACTCGGCGGGCCGCTACGCCCACCAGCGCGAGCAGCACGACGCCCCGCTGGACCCCAACTTCACCGGCGTGGGCCGCACCCTCACCGACGCCGACGGCCACTACCGCTTCACCACCGTCCAGCCGGGCCCGTACCCGTGGCGGCAGCACGTCAACGCCTGGCGGCCGGCCCACATCCACTTCTCGCTCTTCGGCTCGGCGTTCACCCAGCGGCTCGTGACGCAGATGTACTTCCCGAGCGACCCGCTGTTCCCCTACGACCCGATCATCCAGTCGGTGACGGACGACGCGGCCCGGCAGCGGCTGGTCGCGACCTACGACCACAGCCTGTCGGTGCCCGAGTTCTCGATGGGCTACCACTGGGACATCGTGCTGGACGGCCCGCAGGCCACCTGGATCGAAGAAGGGCGCTGACCAGCCATGACGAAGATCGACACCAGCCGTCCGGACAGCGTGCTGCCCACCCCCTCCCACACCGTCGGCCCGTTCTACGGCCACGCCCTGCCCTTCCGCGGCGGCGAGGACATCGCACCCCTCGGCCACCCGGACACCGTCACCGTGCACGGCCATGTCACCGACGGCGAGGGCAACCCGCTTCCGGACGCCCTGATCGAACTGTGGGGGCCGGACCCCGAGGGCAACCTCCCGACCGCCGACGGCTCGATGCGGCGCGACCCGGCCTCGGGCGGCTTCCTCGGGCGCAACGGCGTGGAGTTCACCGGCTGGGGACGCATCCAGACCGACGCGAACGGACACTGGTACGCGCGGACGCTGCGGCCCGGCGCCCGTGGGCAAAGCGCCCCGTACCTCAGCGTGTGCGTCTTCGCGCGCGGACTGCTCATGCATCTGTACACCCGGATCTACCTGCCGGGCGACGCTGCGGCGCTCGCCGCCGATCCGCTGCTGTCCGGGCTCGAGGACGCTCGCCGCGACACGCTGATCGCCGCGCAGGAGGGGCACGGCACGTACCGTTTCGACATCCGCCTTCAGGGCGAAGGCGAAACGGTCTTCCTGGAGTTCCAGTGACAGCTCACCCCGGCGACACCGGCCTGCTCGCCCCCGGGTGGTCCGGCTCCGCGGCCGCCTCCGCCACCGGCGACGAGGCGTTCCTGCGGGCGCTGCTCGACGCGGAGGCCGCGCTGACCCGGGCCCAGGCCGCCGCGGGCCTCGCCCCGGCCGAGGCGGCGACGGCGGTGACCAGGGCCGCCGACGCCGGCGCCTTCGACGTACGGTTTCTCGCCGAGCGGGCGCGCACGGGCGGCAACCCCGTCATCCCCCTGGTCGCCGATCTGACGAAGGCCGTGGGTGACACCTACGGCCCCTACGTCCACAGGGGCGCGACCAGCCAGGACATCATGGACACGGCGATGATGCTGGTGGCCGCGCGGACCCTCGACCCGGTCCTCGCCGACCTCGGCCGCACCGAACAGGCCCTCGCCCGGCCGGCCGCCGAGCACCGGGACACAGCGATGCCCGGGCGGACCCTCACCCAGCACGCCGTACCGACCACGTTCGGGCTGAAGGCGGCCGGATGGCGGTCGCTGGTGCTGGACGCGCGGGACCGGGTGCGTGCCGTGAGGGAGCCGCTGCCGGCCCAACTCGGCGGTGCTGCAGGGACGCTGGCGGCCTTCGGGGCGTACGGCGCGAGCGATCCGGCCGGGCTGCCGGAGATCTACGCCCGCGAACTCGGCCTCCGTGCGCCCGATCTGCCCTGGCACACCCTGCGGACGCCGATCGGCGATCTCGCCGGGTGCCTGGCCTTCACAGCGGGCGCGCTCGGCAAGTTCGCCGTGGACGTCCTGACCCTGTCGCGCACCGAGATCGCCGAGGTCGCCGAGGGCAGTGGCGGCGGGTCGTCCGCCATGCCCCACAAGTCCAATCCCGTACGGTCCACTCTGATCGCCTCCGCCGCGCGCCGGGCACCGCAGCTCGCGGCCACGCTGTACGGATCCATGGCCGCCGAGGACGAACGCCCCGCCGGGGCCTGGCACGCAGAATGGGAGCCGCTGCGCGACCTGCTGCGCCTGGTCGGCGGGGCCGCCCGGGACGCCGCCGAACTGGCGGAGGGACTGCGAGTCCGGCCCGAGGCCATGCGCGCGCACCTGGATCTCACGCACGGGCTGATCGTCTCCGAGCGGCTGTCCGCCGAGCTGGCCCCGGTGCTGGGCCGCGCCCGCGCCAAGGAACTCCTCACCCGGCTGGCCTCCTCGGGGCAACCGCTCGCGCAGGCCCCGGAGTTGGCCGACGTCGACCTCGACCCCACCCACTACACGGGCTCCGCCGGGGCCCTCACCGACCGTGCTCTGGAGCGACGTTGACACTCCTGAACCACCACGCCCAAGGGCCCGCCTCCGCTCCCCCGCTGCTGCTCGGCCCCTCGCTCGGCACGTCGTACGCCCTGTGGGACACCGTGGCGCCCGAGTTGTCGATCAGCCGCCGGGTGGTGCGCTGGGACCTGCCGGGGCACGGCGGTTCGACGGCCGGTCTCATCGAAGCCGGCGCGACGGTCGGCGACCTCGCCGGGCTCGTCCTGGCGCTCGCCGACTCGCTCGGCATCGAGCGGTTCGCGTACGCGGGCGTGTCACTGGGCGGGGCCGTCGGGCTGCATCTCGCGGTGCACCATCCGCAGCGGCTGTCCTCGCTCGCCGTCATCTGTTCGTCGGCGCACTTCAACGGGTCCAGGCCCTGGGAGGAACGGGCCGCGCTGGTGCGGCGCGAGGGGCTGGCCGGGCTGGCGGAGAACGCCGACGCGCGCTGGTTCGCCGGTGACTTCACCGTGCCGCGCCTGGTCCGGGACCACCGGAACGCCGACCCGGAGGCGTATGCCGCCTGCTGTGACGCGCTCGCCGCGTTCGACCTGCGGGACCGGCTCGCGGAGATCGCCGTACCGACTCTGCTGGTCGCGGGCCAGGAGGATCCGGCGACGCCCCCCTCACATCTGCGGGAGATCGCCGACGCCGTGCCGCGCGCGACGCTCGTGGAGCTGCCGGGCGCCTCCCATCTGGCGCCCGCGCAGTGCCCGGAGGCGGTGCTGGCCGCCCTGCGCGCTCACCTCGGCCAAGGGGCCCCGAGCGGCATGGCCGTGCGGCGGGAGGTCCTCGGTGACGCGCACGTCGACCAGGCGCAGGCCCGCCAGACGCCGTTCACGGCCCGCTTCCAGGACTTCATCTCGCGCTACGCCTGGGGCGAGATCTGGACCGACCCGACCCTGTCCCGCCGCGAGCGCAGCATGATCACGCTCACCGCGCTGGTCGCGCACGGCCACTACGACGAACTGGCCATGCACGTCCGCGCGGCCCGCGGCAACGGCCTCACCCCGGAGGAGATCGGCGCGGTGCTGCTCCAGACGGCGGTGTACTGCGGGGTACCGGCGGCGAACTCGGCGTTCGCGACGGCCCAGCGGGTGCTGGCGGAGGAGGACAGCACCCAATGACGGCGCGGGCATGACGGCGCGGGCATGACCGCGCGCCCGATCTACGCCGGTCCGACGCCGGACGTGAGCGACGCCCGCGCCCGATCTGCCAGTCCGTCGGCCCCGCACGAGATCGCCAGGTCCAGGCCGCGCTCGAGGTCGCTGACCGAGCGGGCGGCGATGCCGAACTCTATGCGGGCCGCCGCGTACTCGTACTGGCAGGGCGAGGCCTCCAGATAGGTGACGGCCTGGGCGTAGAGCCGGACCGCGCGCTGGCCGGTCTCCAGGTCGGCGGCGCAGCGCAGGGCCTCTCCTATCGCCGTGTCCGTGCCGAAGCGCTCCGCCTGGCGGCGGACTTCGACGGCGAGCCGGGCGGCCCGGGCCGGGTCCTCGGTGCTGAGGGCACGGGCGAGGTCGGCCGCCCATGGGACGAGCACGGGGTTGTGGTGACCCCGGGCCGCCGCGGCCTTCTCCGCCGCCTCCAGTTCGTTGATGCCCTCCTTGGTGCGGCCGACGGCCAGCAGCAGCCGCCCGCGCACCGAGCGGGGATCGGGCAGGACGATGGTGGACGGGTAGGGCGGGGCGAAGCCGTGCCGTTCGGCGACGTCCCAGGCCTGCTCGACATGGCCGCGGGCCAGCAGGGTGTCGACCAGGCTGCAGGTCGCCGACCAGTACAGGGGCAGGCCGCGGCCGACGCGCTCGGCGAGGCGCAGCGCCTCGCGCAGGGACGCCTCGGCCTCCTTCAGCCGGCCGCGCCTGCGGTGGCCGATCCCGACGTAGGCGTGGGCCAGGGCGAGGTGGCCGCCGCTCCAGCCGGCCGTCTCGTAGGCGCGCAGTGCTTCGTTGTAGAGGGTCTCGGCCCGGTCGAGGCGGTCGGTGAAGCCGTAGGCGTTGGCCAGCATCAGCAGAAGTTCGATGCCCCACTCGGTGTCGGTCCAGCCGAGTCCGGGGGCCAGCCGGCCGTTGACGAGGGCGCGGTCGCACAGTTCGGCGACCTCCTCGGCGCTCTCGCCGTGCATGAGGGCGTCGAAGCCGCGCAGGATGAGCAGGGCGCGTTCGGAGTTGTCCCGGCCGGTGCAGGTGCTCGCGAGGTCGGCGAGCCGCTGGGAGCGGTCGGGTGAGGTGGTCTCGCCGGCGTGCAGGCCCTCCCACATGAAGTGCACGGCCTGGAGCCGCATCCGGGCGGGTCCGGGCCGGAGCCGGGCGGCCTCCGCCTCGACCGTGCGGACGGCCTCCTCCAACTGGTCGTTGTGCAGGAGAGCCTGGGAGAGCCGGAAGACGGCGTCCACCCGCTGGTCGCCGTCGAGGCCGGGCATGCCGAGCGCGGTCCGCAGATGGCTGATGGTGCGGGCCGGCGCGGTGAGGAAGGTGGCTCCGGCGAGTTCGTAGAGCACGTGCGGGTGGGAGTCGGGCCGGGGCGGTTCCTTCAGTGCGCGCTCCAGGCAGCGACGCGCGGCGTCGGGGGCGCCCACGGCGAGGTGCTCGCGGGCGGCCTCGCGCAACTGCCCGACGAGTTCCTCGTCGTCGTCCGGGCGGCCTCGCGCAACTGCCCGACGAGTTCCTCGTCGTCGTCCGGGTGGACCTCCAGGAGGTGGCGGGCGGCGACCGCGGCGCCGTGTCCCTCGTCGGTGACGATCCGGGCCGCGATGCCGTGCATGGCGGTGCGCAGGGCGTCGGGGATGGAGTTGTAGACGGCGGACGCGATCAGCGGGTGGACGAACTCCAGGTCGCCGTCGGTGCCGCGGCCGGTCGCGAGGTCGGGCGCGGTGAGGATGCGGGCGGTGCGCAGCAGTTCGGCGCAGCGGCGGGCGTCGTCCGGCCGTAGGGTGGCGAGCTTGGCGACCAGGCCGACGGTGATGCCGGTACCGAGGATGGCGGCGGCCCAGGCGAACCGGGTGGCGTCGATGCCGAGTTCCTCCAGGCGGGCGACGAGGCCGCCGCCGCGGGCCGAGCGGTTCAGCTCGCGCAGTTCGCCGGCCCGGGCCTCGACCGGCTCGAGCTCGCTGTCCTGCACCTTGGCGAGGAGTTCGACGGTCTCGTAGGGGTTGCCGGCGGTGACGGCCCAGACCTCGCGGCAGAACGCGGCGTCGGCGTGCCGGCCCAGGGTGGCGCGGGTGAGTCCGGCCGTGGCGTCCGGGGTGAGGGCGCTCAGGGTCGTGACGGGTCCGTTCGCCGCGGCGGCGACGGTATCGAGGTGGCGGGCGCTCGGGCCGGAGACCTCCTCGGAGCGGCGGGCGACGACGACCAGGACGGACATCTCGTCGAGGCGCTCGGCGAGCCCCGCGAGCCAGTGCAGGGTCTCCTGGTCCGCCCAGTGGGCGTCGTCGATCAGCAGCACCAGCGGCCAGTCCCGGCGGGCGAGCCGGCGCACGGCCGCGACCAGGCCGTCGCACACGCCCTGCGGGTCGGCCCGCCGGTCGCCGGGCTCCGCTATGCCGAGGGCGGGGCCGGCGATGTCGTACCAGTCGCCGAGGTACTCGCGGGCCTCCTCCGGCAGCATCGACACCAGGGCCGGCTGCAGCAACTGCCGTACCACGTTGAAGGGGACCGACCTGAGGGTCTCGCCGCCGCGCGCCGACCAGACCGTGCAGCCGCGAGCCTCTGCGATGCGGCGGGTTTCGGCCAGCAGCGCGGTCTTGCCGAGTCCTGCCTCGCCGCGGAAGACCAGCAGTGCGCCGGACGAGGACCGGTCCGTGCACAGGCTGTCGACCGCCCGCGCGACGGCGGCGACCTCCTCGTCACGCTCCCACAGGGAAGCCGAGGCGGCGGCCATGGGCCGTACCTCCGTCATCCCGCTACCTCCCCAAGTCGCCCGAACGACGTACAGACGTCGAGCGTAGCCGTCCGATTGCCTGAGTGGAGGGTGGTCGGGGCACCTCTTGCCGTGACGGGTGACACCGGGTGCGGCCGGGCGACGCAACGGGCCCGCCACCAGCCGCCTTCGGGTCAACGACGCGCAAAGGCACGGGAGATGACGTTCATTCAGCAGCAACGGGAAACACGACGCGGCCGCCGGGCGCTGGTCGCGGGGTCGGTGGGCAATCTCATCGAGTGGTACGAGTTCGGCGTCTACGGCTACTTCGCGACGATCATCGCGGCGCGGTTCTTCACACCGGAGGGCGGCAGCGAGGCCGAGGCCCTGGTGAAGACGTACGCGTCCTTCGCGCTCGCGTTCTTCTTCCGCCCGGTCGGCGCGGCGCTTTTCGGCCGACTCGGCGACCGGATCGGGCGGCGGCCGGTGCTGGTCCTCGTGATCACGCTGATGACGGTGGCGACGACGCTGATCGGTGCGCTGCCGACGTACGCGCAGGCGGGTGCCCTGGCCCCCTGGCTGCTGACGTTCCTGCGGGTGCTCCAAGGGCTGTCGGCGGGCGGGGAGTTCGGCGGGGCGGTGTCGGTGATGACGGAGTTCGCGCCACCGGGGCGGCGTGGGCTGTACGGGTCGTGGCAGTCGTTCACGGTCGCGCTGGGGCTGCTGGCCGGGGCGGGTGCGGCGGCGCTGCTCGCCACGGTGCTGACGGCGGAGCAGCTGGGCGCGTGGGGCTGGCGGTTGCCGTTCCTGCTGACGTTGCCGCTGGGGCTGGGCGCGTTGTGGCTGAGGCTGCGGCTGGAGGAGACGCCGGCGTTCGTGGCGGAGCGGTCCGAACGGACGCCTCCCCCGCGCGAGCGCGAGGTGGTCCAGGCCGTCGTGCTGGGCGCGGGGCGGATCATGGGCTGGGCCGCGGCGGGGTACACCTTCCTCGTCGTGCTGCCGTCGTATCTGCAGAGCTCGCTGGGCGCGACGTTCCAGCAGGCGCTGGTGGCGACCGTGCTGGCCAATCTCGGTTTCGCGGTGACGATCGTGCCGGCGGGGCTGCTCAGCGACCGGCTCGGGCGGCGGACGGTGATGGTGTCGGGGGCGGTGCTGGTCGTGGTCCTCGCGGTACCGCTGCTCAACCTTCTGCAAGAGCCCGGCGTTTCGAACACCGTGAAGGGCGTGGCGGTGTGCGGGGCGGGCGCGGTGGTGGGGCTGCTGGCGGGGCCCGGGCCCGCGATGCTGTCGGAGATGTTCCCGACCCGGGTGCGCTGCACGGGTCTCGGGCTCGCCTACGCGCTGTCCAATGCGGTGTTCTCGGGGTGTGCCGGGCTCATCATCACGGAGACGATCGAGCGGACCGGCAGTGTGGACGTCCCCGCGTACTATGCGGCCGCGGCGTGCGCGCTGAGCGTGCCGGCGCTTCTCACGCTGCCGTCGGCGCGACGGGCCGGGGCGCCGAAAGCGGGGATGGAGAGGGCTGGTTGAGCGGATGCGGTTGATGGGATGCGGGTGACGGGATGCGGGTGATCGGATGAGGGTGATCGGATGAGGGTGATCGGATGAGGGTGATCGGTCTCATGTCGGGCACGTCGTACGACGCGATCGACGCGGCGGCGGCCGAGCTGGACCTCGCCGGCGACAGCCTGGTACTGAAGCCGCTCGGCAGCGTGAGCGAGCCGTACGACGGTGAACTGCGCGAGGCGCTGGCCGCCGCACTGCCGCCGGGGACCACCACGCTGGGCGAAGTGTGCCGGATGGACACCGGGATCGGGCGGGCCTTCGCGGCGACGGCGGTCCGGGCCGACCGTGAACTGTGCGAGGGGCGGGCCGAGTTGGTGGCCTCGCACGGGCAGACCGTCTACCACTGGGTCGCCGGCACCGAGGTCCACGGCACGCTCCAGCTGGGGCAGCCGGCGTGGATCGCCGAAGCGACCGGGCTGCCCGTGGTCGCCGACTTCCGGCCGCGTGACATCGCCGCCGGCGGGCAGGGCGCGCCGCTGGTGAGTCTGGTCGACCTGCTGTGGCTGCGCGGCCGGCCGGGCAGGCCCGTCGCGCTCAACATCGGCGGGATCGCCAACCTCACCGCGCCCGACGGGACGGCCTTCGACACCGGGCCCGGCTGCGCGCTGATCGATGCGGCGGCCCGGGGGTTCAGCGGCGGGGCGCTGACCTACGACACGGACGGGGTGCTGGCCGCGCGGGGCCGGGTGCACGGGCCGTTGCTGGACCGGCTGCTCCGGGAGCCGTACTACGCGTTGCCCGCGCCGAAGACGACGGGCAAGGAGCTGTTCCACCTCGGTCATCTGCGGGACGCACTGGCCGGGTTCGGGACCCTGCCGGCCGAGGACGTCGTCGCCACGCTGACGATGCTCACGGCCCGGACCGTGGCGGACGCCGTGGGGTCGGTGGGTGCGACGGAGGTGGTCGCCTCGGGCGGCGGGACGCGCAACCCGGTGCTGATGGCGATGCTCGCGGACCTGCTGCGGGGTGTGGTCCTGCGCACCTCGGACGACCTGGGTCTGCCGTCGGACGCCAAGGAGGCGTACGCCTTCGCGGTGCTGGGGTTTCTGACCCTGCACGGCCTGCCGGGCACGGACCCGGCGAGCACCGGCGCCCGGCATGCCAGTGTGCTGGGGTCGGTGACCCCGGGCCGGGACGGGCTGCGGCTGCCGCCGCGGGCGGCTCGACAGCCGACGCGGCTGCTCCTGGAATAGCCGATTCCGACTCCTCTCATGCCTCTTTCACCGACGCCTCATACGGTGGGGGCATGACGCAGGAGACTCCTCCCGGGTGGTACGCCGATCCCGGACAGACAAGTGACGGGCCCGCCACCGAGCGCTGGTGGGACGGCAAGGCCTGGACGGACCGCATCCGCCCGACGCAGCCGCCCGCGACCTGGGGTCCCCCGACGGGTCCGGCGTCCGCCGGTCCCACACCGACGGATCAGGCGCCCC
>NZ_JAIGQA010000096.1:0-30046 GCF_019733245.1 Streptomyces sp. WAC04114 | reverse complement strand
CTCGCCCACTCCGCCGACGGCAAGGGCCCCGCACCCCAGCGGCCGGAGCCCCGGGGCGGGCTGCTCATGGGCCGGCCCTTCGGCGTACCGGTGTACGTCGCGCCGAGCTGGTTCCTCGTCGCCGCGCTGATCACCTGGGTGTTCGGCGGCCAGCTGGAGCGCGTGCTGCCCGAGCTCGGCGCCGCCCGCTACCTGGTCTCCCTCTTCTTCGCGGTCGCCTTCTACGCCTCCGTCCTCGTCCACGAACTGGCGCACACCGTCGCCGCCCTCCGCTTCAAGCTCCCGGTCCGCCGCATCCAGCTCCAGTTCTTCGGCGGCGTCTCCGAGATCGAGAAGGAGGCCGAGACCCCCGGCCGGGAGTTCGTGCTGGCCTTCGTCGGGCCCCTGCTCTCCCTCGCCCTCGCCGGCGTCTTCTACGGCGCCGCGAAGACCGTGGAACCCGGCACCGTCCCCGGCGTCCTGCTCGCAGGCCTGATGATCTCCAACCTCATCGTGGCCGCGTTCAACCTCCTGCCCGGCCTGCCCCTCGACGGCGGCCGCATGCTCCGCGCCGTCGTCTGGAAGATCACCGGCAAGCCGATGATGGGCACCATCGCCGCCGCCTGGGTCGGCCGCGCCCTCGCCGTCTCCGTGCTCATCGGACTGCCCCTGCTGACCCAGTCCGGCGCCCTCGGCACCGACGCCGTCGACAACGTGGGCATGGACACCGTCCTCGACGCCCTGCTCGCCGCGATCCTCGCCGCGATCATCTGGACCGGCGCCGGCAACAGCCTGCGCATGGCCCGACTGCGCGAGCACCTCCCCGAACTGCGTGCCCGCGCACTGACCCGCCGCGCGGTCCCCGTCGAGTCGGACACCCCGCTCTCCGAGGCCCTGCGCCGCGCCAACGCCGCCGGGGCCCGAGCCCTGGTCGTCGTCGACACCGACGGCAAGCCCCTCTCCCTCGTCCGCGAGGCCGCCATCGTCGGCGTACCCGAGCACCGCCGCCCCTGGGTCGCCGTCGGCGGCCTCGCCCAGGACCTCACCGACGGCATGCGCGTCTCGGCGGAACTCTCCGGCGAGGAACTCCTGGACGCCCTGCGCGCCACCCCCGCCACCGAATACCTCGTGGTCGAGGAGACCGGCGAGATCTACGGCGTCCTGTCGGCGGCCGATGTGGAGCGCGCCTTCGTGAAAGCGATGGCGAGGCCCTCCTGACGGCGAGGCCCTCCTCACGGCGAGGCCGTCCTGGTGGTCGGTGGCCCTCTCCGGGGCCGGTAGGCTGGTCACATGTCCGAACCGACCGGTGCCGCCCGCAGGCGCGGGCCCTTCAAGGTCGGGGACCAGGTTCAGCTGACCGACCCCAAGGGCCGCCACTACACGTTCACGCTCGAGGCCGGGAAGAACTTCCACACCCACAAGGGTTCCTTCCCCCACGACGAGCTGATCGGCGCTCCCGAGGGCAGCGTTGTCCGCACCACGGGGAACGTCGCCTACCTCGCGCTGCGCCCCCTGCTCCCCGACTACGTCCTGTCCATGCCCCGCGGCGCCGCCGTGGTCTACCCCAAGGACGCGGGGCAGATCCTGGCCTTCGCCGACATCTTCCCCGGCGCGCGCGTCGTGGAAGCGGGCGTGGGCTCCGGCTCGCTCAGCAGCTTCCTGCTGCGGGCCATCGGCGACCAGGGCATGCTGCACAGCTACGAGCGCCGCGCCGACTTCGCCGAGATCGCCCAGGCGAACGTCGAGCGCTACTTCGGCGGCCCGCACCCCGCCTGGCAGCTCACCGTCGGCGACCTCCAGGACAACCTGTCCGACGCCGACGTCGACCGCGTCATCCTCGACATGCTGGCTCCGTGGGAGTGCCTGGAGGCCGTCTCCAAGGCGCTCGTCCCCGGCGGCATCCTGTGCTGCTACGTGGCGACCACCACCCAGCTCGCACGGACCGTCGAATCCATCCGCGAGATCGGCTGCTTCAACGAGCCGAGCGCCTGGGAGTCGATGATCCGCAACTGGCACATCGAGGGCCTGGCCGTCCGCCCGGACCACCGGATGATCGGCCACACCGGCTTCCTGCTCACCGCCCGCCGCCTCGCCGACGGGGTCGAGCCGCCCATGCGCCGCCGCCGCCCCGCCAAGGGCGCCTACGGCGAGGACTACGCAGGTCCCAACGCCGACGGCGGCGCCGGCCGCTGAGGCAGCCCGTCACCCGTCCAACGCACCGGCGCCGTGCCGGAGTTCCAGGATCCGTACCGGAACTCCGCCACGGCGCCTTTCCGTTGCCGCCCCGGGTGAACCCCCACCCGACCCCGTTGACCTGCAGCGCGGGCCGCCAAGGCCCACGGCGCCCCGAGCGGGAGCCGGGCCCGCACACGCCCGCTGACACAGCGGCAGAATCCGTAACCGTTCAGACTTCCCCGGCGCAGGACGTGCACACCCCGCCGTTCCCTCTCGGTGTGACGTGTGGCACCATGCTGGCCACCCCACCGGCACAGCCTCAGGAGACCCTCCTAGTGCAGTCTTCCGCCGTCCCGGAGCTCGCCCACACCCACACCCGTCCCATCCACTGGCTCGCCACCGCGACCGCCGTCGCGGGCGTCGTGGCCTTCTCCTCGGTCCTGCAGCCCGGCGCGGCCACGGCGGCCCAGCCGGCCGCTCCCGAGACCAAGAGCGCTCCGGCGCACTCGACTCCGCCCGACCCGGCCGCGGTGACGTTCCCGATCGAGTGCGGCCCGGTGAAGGCCGTCGTGCAGAAGCGGGCTTCAGGCGACCTCGACGGCGACGGCAGGCCCGAGACGGTGGCCGTCGTCCACTGCGACTCGCCGATGGGCACCCCACCGGACGGCGTGTACGTGCTGACGCGCGACGCCGACGACGGCAAGCCGCGCGTCGTGGCCACCCTGCTCGACCCCAAGGACGGCACCACCGTCAGCGACTTCGCCGTGCGCCACGGCGCCGTCACGGCCACGCTCCTCGGCTACTCGTCGGCCGACGTGCCGCGTTGCTGCCCCGACGAGAAGAGCGACGCGAAATGGCGTTGGCACGGCGGCTCGTTCGTCCGCTCGGCCCCGGCCGGAGCTCGCAGCGTGTGAGGCGCACGGGACGACGCGTGTGAGATATCAGACAGCGGTGACGGAACGTAGAGAAGCAGTCACTCCGCGTCCGGTCCGTAGACCTCGGCCCTGTCCGAAACCCGCCGCACGTGGATGCAGTCGCCCGGACACTCCTTCGCGGAGTCGATCACGTCCGTGAGGAGCGGCAGCGGAACGGGCGTTGTCGCACCCTTGTCCTGGAGCAACTCGTCGTCGGCGCTCTTCACATAGGCCAGACCGTCGATGTCCAGCTCGAACACCTCGGGGGCGTACTGGGCGCAGATGCCGTCGCCGGTACACAGGTCCTGGTCGATCCAGACCTCCAGCGCCTCGTCATCGGCCCCGGCCACCTGCTGCACGCTCATCTCTCCTGCCGTTTCTCCGCCGAGCCGTATCGGGAATCCGGCCAGCTCCGGCGGGTGTTGAACAGTTCGACCCTACCTCCGGCTGGGTTCCAATCATGTTCGCTGGGTATTCCCCTGGCGTGAGGGAGAGCGCAAGGGTGAAGATCGGACACACCCCGACCGTCTTTGTGATCTAGGGGTTTCAATCGACACCCGCCCAGGTAGGGTCTGGAAGCGTCCAGCTCCCCTTGGAGGAGGTGAGGACCGTGGCAGCCCACGACGACGACATGAACCGCGGCATCCGCCCGGGACGCGGGTCCGACGACCCGGCCGGGCAGATCGCCTACCTTGAGCAGGAGATCGCCGTCCTGCGACGTAAGCTCGCCGACTCTCCGCGACACACGAGGATTCTCGAAGAGCGGATCGTCGAGCTGCAGACCAATCTGGCCGGCGTGTCCGCGCAGAACGAGCGACTCGCCAACACGCTCCGTGAGGCCCGCGACCAGATCGTGGCCCTCAAGGAGGAAGTCGACCGGCTCGCACAGCCGCCGGCCGGCTTCGGGGTCTTCCTGACGGCGAACGAGGACGGCACCGCCGACATCTTCACCGGCGGCCGCAAGCTCAGGGTGAACGTCAGCCCCAGCGTCGAGCTCGACGAGCTCCGGCGCGGCCAGGAAGTAATGCTCAACGAAGCGCTCAACGTGGTCGAGGCCATGGAGTACGAGCGCGTCGGTGACATCGTCACCCTCAAGGAGATCCTCGAGGACGGCGAGCGGGCCCTCGTGCTCGGGCACACCGACGAGGAGCGGGTGGTACGGCTCGCCGAGCCGCTGCTGGACGTGAACATCCGGCCCGGTGACGCCCTGCTGCTCGAACCCCGCTCGGGCTACGTCTACGAGATCGTTCCGAAGAGCGAGGTCGAGGAACTCGTCCTCGAAGAAGTCCCCGACATCGGCTACGAGCAGATCGGTGGTCTCGGCGGCCAGATCGAGGCCATCCGGGACGCCGTCGAGCTCCCCTACCTCTACCCGGACCTGTTCAAGGAGCACGAACTGCGGCCGCCGAAGGGCGTCCTGCTGTACGGGCCCCCCGGATGCGGCAAGACGCTCATCGCCAAGGCCGTGGCCAACTCACTGGCCAAGAAGGTCGCCGAGGTGACCGGCCAGGCCGCCGGCAAGAGCTTCTTCCTCAACATCAAGGGCCCCGAGCTCCTGAACAAGTACGTCGGTGAGACGGAGCGGCAGATCCGCCTCGTCTTCCAGCGGGCCCGTGAGAAGGCCAGCGAGGGCACCCCCGTCATCGTCTTCTTCGACGAGATGGAGTCCCTCTTCCGCACCCGTGGCTCCGGTGTCAGCTCGGACGTGGAGAACACCATCGTCCCGCAGCTGCTCGCCGAGATCGACGGCGTGGAGGGCCTGCAGAACGTGGTCGTGATCGGCGCCTCCAACCGTGAGGACATGATCGACCCCGCCATCCTGCGGCCCGGCCGGCTCGACGTGAAGATCAAGATCGAGCGTCCCGACGCCGAGGCGGCCAAGGACATCTTCGGCAAGTACCTCACGGAGCGCCTCCCGCTGCACGGCGACGACCTCGCCGAGCACAGCGGCTCCAAGGCCACCACCGTCCAGAGCATGATCCAGACGGCTGTGGAACACATGTACGCCGAGTCCGAGGAGAACCGCTTCCTGGAGGTCACCTACGCCAACGGTGACAAGGAAGTCCTCTACTTCAAGGACTTCAACTCCGGCGCCATGATCGAGAACATCGTCGGCCGCGCCAAGAAGATGGCGATCAAGGACTTCCTCGAGAAGAACCAGAAGGGCCTCCGCGTCTCCCACCTCCTCCAGGCCTGCGTGGACGAGTTCAAGGAGAACGAGGACCTGCCGAACACCACCAACCCGGACGACTGGGCCCGCATCTCCGGAAAGAAGGGCGAACGGATCGTGTACATCCGTACGCTCATCACCGGAAAGCAGGGTGCGGACACCGGACGCTCCATCGACACGGTGGCGAACACCGGTCAGTACCTGTAAAAGGCAGGGCGGCTGCGGGTGCCCTCGGCGGGTACCCGCAGCCGACTGTTTTTCCGGCCACGGCTGGAGCAACGCAATGACGCAAATGATCTCCCCACCAGCGCAAAGGCGTTCTAGGCTCTTCCGTACCGCCGAGTCGCGCAGTGCGGGGACGGGCACCGCACACGCAACCGAGCGCCAGCGGTATCTGAGTGGCGCCCACGACCGAGGGTGCCGCCGGGCAAGGAGGGCCGCATGACCGTACGGCGAGTAATGGGCATCGAGACGGAGTACGGGATCTCCGTCCCCGGCCACCCCAACGCCAATGCCATGCTCACCTCGTCCCAGATCGTGAACGCCTACGCGGCGGCGATGCACCGGGCCCGCCGGGCCCGCTGGGACTTCGAGGAGGAGAACCCGCTGCGGGACGCGCGAGGCTTCGACCTCGCCCGCGAGGCCGCGGACTCCAGCCAGCTCACCGATGAGGACATCGGCCTGGCCAACGTGATCCTCACCAACGGTGCACGGCTCTACGTCGACCACGCACACCCCGAGTACAGCTCTCCCGAGGTGACCAATCCCCGGGACGCCGTCCTCTGGGACAAGGCCGGCGAACGGATCATGGCAGAGGCCGCGGAACGGGCCGCTCAGCTGCCCGGGGCCCAGCCGATCCACCTGTACAAGAACAACACCGACAACAAGGGCGCGTCCTACGGCACGCACGAGAACTACCTGATGAAGCGGGAGACCCCCTTCTCGGACATCGTGCGCCACCTGACACCGTTCTTCGTCTCCCGCCAGGTCTTCGCCGGGGCCGGCCGCGTCGGCATCGGCCAGGACGGGCACGAGCACGGCTTCCAGCTCAGCCAGCGGGCCGACTACTTCGAGGTCGAGGTCGGCCTCGAGACGACGCTCAAGCGCCCGATCATCAACACCCGCGACGAGCCGCACGCGGACGCCGAGAAGTACCGGCGCCTGCATGTGATCATCGGCGACGCGAACCTCTCGGAGATCTCGACCTATCTCAAGCTGGGCACGACCTCGCTGGTGCTGTCGATGATCGAGGACGGTTTCATCGCCGTCGACCTGGCCGTCGACCAGCCCGTCCGCACACTCCACCAGGTCTCGCACGACCCGTCGCTGAAGCGCCTGGTCACGCTCCGCAGCGGCCGCACACTCACGGCGGTCCAGCTGCAGATGGAGTACTACGAGCTGGCGCGCAAGTACGTGGAGGAGCGGTTCGGGGCCGACGCCGACGACCAGACCAAGGACGTCCTGTCCCGCTGGGAGGACACCCTCACCCGTCTGGAGCACGACCCGATGAGTCTGGCCGGGGAGCTGGACTGGGTCGCCAAGCGGGAGCTCATGGAGGGCTACCGGCGCCGGGACAGCCTGGACTGGGACGCGGCGCGCCTGCACCTGGTCGACCTCCAGTACGCGGACGTACGGCCCGAGAAGGGCCTGTACAACCGTCTGGTGGCCCGCGGGCGCATGAAGCGACTTCTGACCGACGCGGACGTGGAGCGGGCCCGTACGGTGCCGCCGGAGGACACCCGGGCGTACTTCCGCGGCCGCTGTCTGGAGCAGTACGCGGACGACGTCGCGGCGGCCTCCTGGGACTCGGTGATCTTCGATCTGCCGGGCCGGGATTCGCTGCAGCGCGTCCCAACCCTGGAACCGCTTCGCGGAACGCGTAATCACGTCAAGGAGCTCCTGGACCGCTGCCGCACCGCGGAAGACCTGGTCAGGGTCCTGTCGGGCGGGTGACCGCTTGAAGCGGGTACTCGTCCGTAACCGGCCGGGCAGGGTGGAAAAGCCCTGGTCCGGGAATCATCGAGGTGGCCCCCGTACGTTGGAGCAACTGCGGGGCCATTGTCAGACCCGGCGAGTAAGGTCTGATCTTGACCGAGCAACTGTGTCGGGCGAACCGAGCGGGGTGAGGGATATGGCGACCAAGGACACCGGCGGCGGACAGCAGAAGGCCACCCGGTCCACCGAGGAGGTCGAGGAGCAGGCGCAGGACGCGCAGGGCTCCGAGGACCTCAAGGAGCGTCAGGAGAAGCTGAGCGACGACGTGGACTCGGTTCTGGACGAGATCGACGACGTACTCGAGGAAAATGCCGAGGATTTCGTGCGGAGCTTCGTGCAAAAAGGCGGAGAGTGAAGGTAAGTGGCGCGCTCTAGCCTTTGATCTGAAGGTGGCGGGGGATGGAAGCGGCTAGCGAGCCGAGCGCAAAGCAATGCAGGAAGTGCCTTCGGGATCTGCCTCCTTCTGCGTTTGCCCGCGACAAGAATCGGCGTGACGGCCTCCAGGTGCACTGCCGGGAGTGCGTGGCGAAGTACAGCGCCGCGCACTACCGGCGTCGCCGGGAGGCCATGGGGAAGCCGGTCCGGGAGCAGGTGGACGTTCCGGCCGGACACAAGCTCTGCCGGACGTGTGGCGAGATCAAGCCTCACAGCGAATGGCACCGCAACGCCACCGCTTCCGATGGCCTGTCGACCCGGTGCACGGCATGCCGGGCGGTGCAGAGTCGGCAGGGGCATCTGAAGCGCCAGTACGGCATCACCGAAGCCGAGCGCGATGGTCTGATCGCCTCTCAAGGAGGCGTGTGTTGTATATGTCTGGCGGCCGTACCCGAGCATGTGGATCACTGCCACAAGACGGGTAGGGTCCGAGGCGTACTGTGCTTCAGCTGCAACGCAGCACTGGGGCAGTTCAAGGATCGGCCCGATGCCATAAGGCGGGCTGCCGCTTATGTGGAAGGAATCGCGTGGAAGCCAACACTCGTAGCACCGGGCGTCTACCAGCTGCCTTCCTGACGCCAGGGTCCTCCTCCTTCATGGACTTCCTGTCCGAGCACCAGCCGGAGATCCTGCCCGGCAACCGGCAACTGCCCCCCACCCAGGGCGTGATCGAGGCACCGCACGGGACCACGATCGTGGCCGTGACGTTCCCCGGCGGTGTGGTCCTCGCCGGTGACCGGCGGGCCACGATGGGCAACGTCATCGCGCAGCGGGACATCGAGAAGGTCTTCCCGGCCGACGAGTACTCGGCGGTGGGCATCGCCGGCACGGCGGGCCTGGCCGTGGAGATGGTGAAGCTGTTCCAGCTGGAGCTGGAGCACTTCGAGAAGGTCGAGGGCGCGCAGCTGTCCCTCGAGGGCAAGGCGAACCGGCTGTCGACGATGATCCGCTCCAACCTCGGCATGGCCATGCAGGGCCTGGCCGTGGTGCCGCTGTTCGCCGGGTACGACGTGGACCGTGACAGGGGCCGGATCTTCTCCTACGACGTCACCGGCGGCCGCTCCGAGGAGCACAACTACGCGGCCACCGGCTCCGGGTCGATCTTCGCTCGCGGTGCTATGAAGAAGCTGTTCCGGGACGACCTCAGCGAGGCCGAGGCCACCACGCTGGTGGTCCAGGCGCTCTACGACGCGGCAGACGACGACTCGGCGACCGGTGGTCCCGATGTCGCCCGCCGGATCTATCCCATCGTCACCGTGATCACCGACGACGGCTTCCGCCGGCTCACCGAGGACGAGGCGTCCGAGATCGCGCGCGCGGTTCTCGAGCGGCGGCTGGAGCAGCCCGACGGGCCGCGGGCCGCGCTGCTGTAGCGGCGGCGATCGTCTTCGTGAGGGTGGTCCAGTGAACCGACGGAATCTTCAAGAGAGGGACGGATAACCGGTGTCGACGCCGTTCTATGTCTCACCCCAACAGGCCATGGCCGACCGGGCGGAGTACGCCCGCAAGGGCATTGCCCGTGGTCGCAGCCTGGTCGTGCTGCAGTTTGCCGACGGCATCGTGTTCGTCGGCGAGAACCCGTCCCGTGCGCTGCACAAGTTCAGCGAGATCTACGACCGGATCGGCTTCGCGGCCGCCGGCAAGTACAACGAGTACGAGAACCTCCGGATCGGCGGCGTGCGCTACGCCGACCTGCGCGGTTACACCTACGACCGGGACGACGTGACGGCCCGGGGCCTGGCGAACGTGTACGCGCAGACGCTGGGCACGATCTTCTCCAGTGCCGCCGAGAAGCCGTACGAGGTGGAGCTGGTCGTCGCCGAGGTCGGGGAGACGCCCGAGGGCGACCAGATCTACCGGCTGCCGCATGACGGTTCCATCGTGGACGAGCACGGCTCGGTCGCGGTGGGCGGCAACGCCGAGCAGATCAGCAGCTATCTGGACCAGCGTCACCGGGAGGGCATGACGCTGGCGGAGGCGCTGAAGCTGGCGGTGCAGGCGCTGTCCCGCGACACCAACGGCGGCGAGCGGGAGATCCCCGCGGAGCGGCTCGAGGTGGCGGTGCTGGACCGTACGCGGCCGCAGAAGCGGAAGTTCAAGCGGATCAGCGGGCGGCAGTTGTCGCGGCTGCTCGGTGCGGAGGCCGCCGGCGGTGATGAGGAGGAGGCGTCGGAGGACGCCGAGTAGTTCTGACGTGGTGCGACGCGCTCCGGCCTGTGGGTTCCCGGCCGGGGCGCGTTGCCGTGTGCCGCTGGCTTTCGCCTTTGCGTTGGGCGGGGTCGGGGCCGCGCCGGGGGGTGTCCGTCCTCGGAACGGCGCGATGGGGCCGGAGGCCGACTGACTGTTCGTTGACGCGCCAACCGCTGCGGGCGGTCACCCCCCGACACGCCCCCTTGTGGTACGGCGGCTGCGGGTGCGTCGTGGCGCGCCCCCGCCCGGCTGCGGGCGCCCGTCCCGCCTAGCTGCGGGCATGCGTGCCGCTGGGGGCGGCACGGGTGGGCGCAGCGGCACCCGGCGACGCCGGGCTGCGGACCCACCCGGCCTCGGCACCGACGCAGCGGCACCCGGCGACGCCGGGCCGCGGACCCACCCCGCCCAAGCAGCAACCGCCCGCACGGTCAACGAGGCGGTGCCGTGGAGCTCCGTACGACCAGCTGGACCGGGATGTCGCCGCTCTCGGGGGCGCGGTCCTCCAGGACGGCCAGGAGGGCCCGCATGCCGTGCTCGCCGAAGAGCTCGGCGTTCAGGTGGACCGTCGTCAGCTCCGGGTCCATGGCCGTCGCGAGGGCCAGGTCGTCCACGCCCGTGACCGACAGGTCGTCCGGGATGCGCAGCCCCAGACGTCGGGCCGCCTTGTACGTGCCGGCCGCGAGCTGATCGTCGTCGCAGATCACGGCGGTGGGGCGAGCCCCGGGAGCCGAGAGCGCCGCCTCGGCGGAAGCCACGGCTCCTTCGATGGAGATCGGGGCCCGGGCCGTGCGGACCGATGTGCCCGCGACTTCCGCCAGCCTCGCCTGCAGCTCCCGCGCGCGTACCTCGAAGGTCCAGGAGGGCACGTCCGCCGCCAGGTGGAGGAAGCGACGGTGGCCCAGGGACAACAGGTGCTCCGCGACCTGGCGGACGCCGTCGGCGATGTCCAGGTTCACCGTCGCCGCGCCCAGGCTCCCGGCCGGGTCGCTGTCCAGCATCACCAACGGGAGTGCCTCGCCGCGGATCGCGGTCAGCGCGTCCGCGGCCATGGACGAGGCGATGACGCCGTCCAGGGCGGCCTGCGCGGAGGCGAAGGGGTCGCGTGCGGGGCCGATGCCCTCGGGGGAGGGGTAGAGGACCACGCCGAAGCCGTGCTCGGCGGCGACGCGGGCGGCGCCGGTGTAGACGCCGGCGAAGAACTCCGTGGTGAGGGCGGGGACGACCAGCAGGACCGTGCGGGTGCGGCCCAGGCGCAGATTGCGGGCGGCCAGGTTCGGCCGGTAGCCCAGGTCACGGGCGGCCTCCCGGACGCGCTCCGCCGTGGCCTCGGAGACCCGGCCGCGCCACTTGTCGCCGAGGACCAGGGACACGGCTGCCTGGGAGACGCCGGCGGCCTGGGCGACGTCCCGGCTCGTGGGGCGGGTGCTGCCTCGTGCCACCGTCGGCCTGCTCCTTCGTCTGGACTGGTGAACAGCGGACATGGTACGTATGGAAACCGAAGTTATACGTACAACCTTAGGCGGGGACGGCGGGGACATGGCCACGGGATACCTGGAGATCCTTCGGGCGCGGCACGCCGCCCGACTGCTCGTCGGCACGCTGGTCGGCCGGCTGCCCAACGCCACGGCCGCCATCGCGATCGTGCTGTTCGTGCGCGCGGAGGGCGGCACGTACAGCCTGGCGGGGGCGCTGGCGGCCGTCTACGGCGTCGCCAACGCCGTCGGCCAGCCCGTGCTGGGCAGGATCGTGGACCTGCGCGGGCAGCCGCGTGTGCAGCTGCCGGCGGCCGTCATGTCCGCGCTCGCGATGGCCCTCTTCGCCTTCTCCGGCATCGGATCGCTGCCGCTCGCCTACGCGGCCGTCGCCGGAGCCGGGCTCTTCACGCCGCCGCTGGAGGGCGGGCTGCGGGCGCTGTGGCCGTCCGTGCTGCGGCGGGAGGACCAGGTGCACACGGCGTACGCCATGGACGCCGTGGCCCAGGAGGTGATGTTCACCGTCGGACCGCTGCTCGTGACGCTGTGCGTGTCCCTGTGGTCGGCCCAGGCCGCGCTGCTCGTGCTGAACGTGATCGGGGTGCTGGGGGCGCTGTCCGTCGTCGTCTCGCCGCCCTCGCGTGCCTGGCGGTCGGCGCCGCGGGAGGCGCACTGGCTGGGCGCGCTGCGCTCGGCGGGACTGCTCGCGCTGCTGGCGGCGTTCCTGTTCATCGGGATGGCGCTCGGCTCCATCACGGTCGCCTCGGTGCCCTACGCGGACGCGCACGGGGGTGACGCCGTGTACGGCTGGCTGATGGCGGCGCTGGGATTCGGTGCGCTGGTGGGCGGCGCCTTCTACGGGGCCCGGCAGTGGGCCGGTGAGCCCGCGCGGCGACTCCAGGTCCTGGTGGCCCTTCTGGTGGTGTGTTACCTCCCGCTGATGCTCATGCCGGACGCGGTGCCCATGGTGGCGCTCACCGCGCTCGCCGGGGTCTTCCTCGCGCCCGCCATCGCGTGCGCGTTCGTCCTGGTCGACCGTCATGCCCCGCGCGGCACGGTCACCGAGGCGTTCTCCTGGCTGGTGACGACGTTCACTGTGGGCCACTCGGTCGGAGCGGGCGTCGCGGGGCCCGTCGTCGAGGCGGGCGGGGCCCTGTGGGGCTTCGCCGTGCCGGGTCTCGCCGGTGGCGTGTCTCTGCTGGTTTTGACCGCCACAGGACGGGTAGTCGCAGCTCCCGGCCAGGGAGCGGTTGTTGTGTCCGGTTCGGAAAATGATCCAAACCGTGCCCCCGAACCCCGTTTCAGTTCAGGGGATCGGGCGTAATGTTCCCTCATGGACCGCCGCATTTTCGGGCTGGAGAACGAGTACGGCGTCACGTGCACGTTCAGGGGACAGCGCCGCCTGTCTCCTGACGAGGTGGCGCGGTACCTCTTCCGCCGTGTCGTGTCATGGGGCCGCAGCAGCAATGTCTTTCTGCGAAACGGCGCCCGCCTCTATCTCGACGTGGGATCGCATCCGGAATACGCGACACCGGAATGCGACAACGTGACCGAACTGGTCACCCACGACAAAGCAGGCGAGCGCATTCTCGAGGGACTCCTGGTGGACGCCGAACGACGCCTGCACGAGGAGGGAATCGCGGGCGACGTCTACCTCTTCAAGAACAACACCGACTCGGCGGGCAACTCCTACGGCTGCCACGAGAACTATCTGGTCGCCCGGCACGGGGAGTTCTCCCGACTCGCGGACATTCTGATTCCGTTCCTGGTCACCCGGCAACTGCTGTGCGGTGCCGGCAAGGTGCTGCAGACGCCGCGCGGCGCCGTGTACTGCGTCAGCCAGCGAGCCGAACACATCTGGGAGGGCGTCTCCTCGGCGACGACCCGCTCCCGGCCCATCATCAACACGCGTGACGAGCCGCACGCGGACGCCGAGCGCTACCGCCGCCTGCACGTCATCGTGGGCGACTCCAACATGTCCGAGACGACCATGCTGCTCAAGGTCGGTGCCACCGACCTGGTGCTGCGCATGATCGAGGCGGGCACGGTGATGCGGGACCTCACCCTGGAGAACCCGATCCGGGCGATCCGCGAGGTCAGCCACGACATCACGGGCCGCCGCAAGGTACGCCTGGCCAGCGGACGCGAGGCCTCCGCCCTGGAGGTGCAGCGCGAGTACTACGAGAAGGCCCTGGACTTCTGCGAGCGCCGGGGCATCCGCACCGGCACCGTCGAGCAGGTCCTGGAGCTGTGGGGCCGCACGCTGGACGCGATCGAGGCCGAGGACCTCGACCGCATCGGCACCGAGATCGACTGGGTCATGAAGTACAAGCTCATCGAGCGGTACCGCGCCAAGCACAACATGACCATGTCGCACCCGCGGGTCGCGCAGATAGACCTCGCCTACCACGACATCCACCGCCGTCGTGGCCTGTACTACCTGCTCGAGAAGAAGGGCCAGGCGGCCCGTATCTGCAACGACTTGAAGATCTTCGAGGGCAAGTCCGTTCCGCCGCAGACCACTCGGGCCCGGCTGCGCGGCGACTTCATCCGGCGGGCCCAGGAACAGCGCCGTGACTTCACGGTCGACTGGGTGCACCTCAAGCTGAACGACCAGGCCCAGCGGACCGTACTGTGCAAGGACCCGTTCCGTTCCGTGGACGACCGGGTGGAGAAGCTGATCGCCGGAATGTGAGCCTGCGCCGGCCTCTCCGAATGCCGATGCCCGGAGGTTTTCACACCTCGGGGCATCGGCCTTTTCCGGCCCGGCTCCGGGCTTCGGGAGCGGCCCGGACGGCATCGTGTCGCGGGGTGAGGCGAGTGCGGAGCGTGTACGCCGTAGAGTGGCGCACATTGCCCCCCACTCCCGATCCCAGTTGGACTGATGAACTACAACACGAAACGCCTCGTGGCCGCGCTGCTGGCCGTTCCCGCCCTGTTGTTCACCGCCGCGTGCGGATCGGACGACGGGAACAACGGCGACGCGGCCGGAGGCGTCGCCGAGATCAAGGGGAAGGTCGGGGCGAAGCCCGAGATCTCCGTGCCCAAGGACGGCAAGCCGTCCGACAAGACCGTGGTCAAGACGGTCTCGGCGGGCAGCGGGACCCCGATCAAGGGCTCGGACTTCATCCGGCTGGACTGGACCGTCGAGAAGTGGGGCGGTGACCAGGAACTCGGCGGCACCTGGGCCGCGGGGGCGGCGGGTGACAAGGCGCCTCGCCGGCAGTCCATCGAGCAGATCGGCAAGCCCAGTCAGCAGCTTCCCGAGAAGGTCCTCGACGCGGTGAAGGGCAAGAAGCCGGGCAGCCGCATCCTGGTGCAGGGCACCGCGGGCGACCTGATCGGACAGAGTCTGAACACCTCCTCCGGGATCTCCGCCAAGGACGTGCTGATCTGGGTGGTCGACCCGGTCGGTGCCGCGAGTGTCGACGCCAAGGCCGAGGTCAAGGGCGAGCAGGCGCCCTCGGAGCCGGGCATGCCCGAGGTGAAGTCCCCGTCGCAGAAGGCCGCGGTCATCACCGTCCCCACGGGTGAGAAGGCTCCCAAGGAGCTCAAGGAGCAGGTGCTGATCAAGGGCGACGGCAAGAAGGTCGAGGCGGGCCAGGGGCTCATCGCCCAGTACACCGGGGTCAAGTGGGAGGACGGCAAGAAGTTCGACTCCTCCTGGGACCACGGCGGCGCCACGGCCTTCCAGATCGGCAACGGCTCCGTGGTGGCAGGCTGGGACAAGGGCCTCGTCGGCAAGCACGTGGGCGACCGGGTGCTGCTGGTGATCCCGCCCTCGCTGGGCTACGGCGCGAGCCCGCAGAGTGAGCTGGCCAAGAACACACTGGTCTTCACGGTGGACATCCTCGGCACGGTCTGACCCGTCCGGTCTGTGAGACTGTCCCCGACGCAGGTCACGTAACAAGGAGAGATGAAGTGAGCATCGACAAGCCCGAGATCGACTTCCCGGGCGGCGAGCCCCCGGCGGACCTCGAGATCAAGGACATCTGGGAGGGCGACGGCCCGGTCGCGCAGGCCGGCCAGACCGTCACCGTGCACTACGTGGGTGTCTCCTTCAGCACGGGCGAGGAGTTCGACGCCAGCTGGAACCGCGGCGCCCCGTTCCGCTTCCCGCTGGGCGGCGGCCGTGTCATCAAGGGCTGGGACCAGGGCGTGCAGGGCATGAAGGTCGGCGGCCGCCGCCAGCTGACCATCCCCGCCCACCTCGCCTACGGCGACCAGAGCCCGACCCCTCTGATCAAGCCCGGCGAGACGCTGATCTTCGTGGTCGACCTGCTCGGGGTCTGAGCAAGCTCCGACAGACTCGATCATGCGGGGCCCATGCCTGTTCGGGCATGGGCCCTCCGCTTTTGCCGTGCCACCGTGTGGCGGTACGGTCATCGCTCGTAAGCACCATAGGGAGGCGAAGCGCGTCGATGGCCATTGCCAAGGCCGAGCGGCTGATGAACCTGGCGCTGTGTCTGCTCGGGACACGCCGGCCGCTCAGCAAGCGTGAGCTGCGCGACTCCATCGAGGCCTACGTCGAAGCCTTCGGCCCGGGCAACGGCGCGACCGGCTCCGATGATTCGTTCAACCGCATGTTCGAGCGTGACAAGGACGACCTGCGGGAACTCGGGCTGGTCATCGAGACCGTCGAGAACCTCGACGGTGAGGTCGGCTACCTGGCCCGCCGTGACAGCAACCGTCTCCCGCCCATCACCCTGGACGCCGAAGAGGCCGCCGCCCTCGGGCTCGCCGCCAAGGTGTGGCAGCAGGCCAGGCTCGCCGGAGCGGCCAGCGGCGCCCTGCAGAAGCTGCGCGCGGCCGGGCTCCCCGAGGACGTCGACCCGTACGGGTCGCACGGCGCGCTGGAGCCGCGCATCCCGGTGCACGAGGCCGCCTTCGAGCCGCTGATGCTCGCCTGCCGGGACCGCCGGCCCGTCGCCTTCGACTACCGCAAGGCCACCGCGGCCCGCCCCGAGCAGCGGCACGTGGAGCCGTGGGCGCTGGAGTGCTGGCGGGGCCACTGGTACCTGGCGGGCTGGGACCGCGACCGGGGCGCCGAGAGAGTCTTCCGGCTGTCGCGGATCACCGGCAAGGTCCGCTCGCGCGGCGGCCGGTACACCGCTCCCGTACCCGACGTCGTCACCGTCCGGGAGACCGTGGCGAGCTGGGCGGGGGAGGTCGCCGACCGCTCGGCGCGGATCCGGCTGCGTGCGGGCGCGGGGTACCCCCTTCGGGCGAAGGCCACCTCCGTCCGGGAACTCGGCGACGGCTGGGACGAGTTGGAGATTCCGTACGGCCATGGGCTGGACGCCTGGCTGGTGGAGTTCGGGCCGGACGTGGTCGTCCTGGAGCCCGCCGAGCTGCGGGCCGACGTGGTGGACCGGCTGCGGGCCGTGGCCAAGGGCTGAGGGGGAGCGGAAAGACAGTGGCAGGCAAACCGGTCAGGCCCGTGAACGCCATCGACCAGACCCGGCGGATGCTCTCGCTGGTGACGTATCTGAGGGAGCGGCCCGGAGCCCGGGTCGAGGACGTCGCGCGCGCCTTCGGCATCAGCGAGGACGAGCTGGTCTCCGACCTCGACGTGCTGCCCATGTGCGGCACCAGCTTCCGCGGCGGCGATCTGCTCGACATCGACACCGACGGCGAGCGCATCTGGTGGCACAACCCGGCCGCCCTCGCAGCGGAAGCGGCCGAACCGCTCAGACTCGCCGCGGACGAGGCCACCGCCCTGCTCGTCGCCGCCCGGGCGGTGTCCACACTGCCCGGACTGCGCGAGAGCGACCGGCAGGCGCTGCTGCGGGCCACGGCCAAGGTGGAGACCGCGGCCGGCGAGGCCGCGGGCGCCAGCTCGCGCCTGTCGGTGACCTTCGAGGCCGAGGGCGGTGTCTTCGCGGACGTCGACCGGGCGATCGCCGAGCGCCGCAGACTGTGGATCCGCTACTACTCGCCCGCGCGCGACGAGGTCACCGAGCGGGAGATCGACCCCATCCGCCTGGTCAGCGTCGGGCACACCTATGTCGAGGCCTGGTGCCGCCGCTCCGAGGCGCGCCGCACCTTCCGGCTCGACCGGGTCGCCGAGATCAAGATCCTTGACGAGCCGTCTGCGCCGCCCGAGATCGAGCTGCGGGACCTCTCGGAAGCGCTGGTGCAGCCCGCGGCCGAGGACCCGGAGGTCGTGGTCGAGGTCGGGCCCGGCGGCCGCTGGGTCGCGGAGTACTACCCGCACGACAGTGCGGATGAGCTGCCGGACGGCGGACTGCGTATCACTCTGCGGACCCCCGAACCGGCGTCGCTGCGGCGCCTGGCCCTGCGGCTCGGGCGGGACGGCCGGATCGTGTCGCCGCCGGAGCTCGCCGACAGCGCCCGCCGGGCGGCCCGCGAGGCGCTGGCGGCGTACGACGGGATCGAGGCGGCGCGGACGACGAGCGCGGTGGAGGCCGACGCGCGCGAGCCGCACGCGGTTCCGGACGGGCCGGGCGACGGGCCCGAGTGATCCGCGGGCGCCCGTCGCCGGTCCACGGCCGGGCAGGGCCGGACCGCGAAAGCGGGCGTGGCGCCCCGGAGGCGAACGACCCCAGAAAGAGGAGCGAGGGCTTGAACGAGTCGGCGACGTCCGGTGGTGTCGGGGGCATGACGGTGGAGTCCGCGTTCTCCGGGATGAGAAGTGTGACCCCGGTCGTTTTCAGAGCGGGCTGCCCCGATTGCCGCGGGTCCTTCGAGCTCGCCGCGGGCGCCCTGCGCCTGGCTATCGGCGCCACGAACCGCACGACCTTCTACTCCTTCACCTGCCCGCAGTGCGGCGCGTCCGTCCGCAAGCCGGCGGGGGAGCGGATCGTGGAGCTGCTCACCGGCGGCGGCGTGCGGACCCTGCGGCTGCACTCCACCGTCTAGGACCCGTCCTAGAGGGTCGGGGCGTTCGCCCGTTCAGGAAGGTCTAGGCTCGGCGTCATGTTCTGGCCGATGTTCGCGGTTGCTGTGGGTTTCGTGGGTCTCGTCGTGCTCGGGGTGCTCGCCGTGCGGGTCTTCGTGGAGGCTGAGCGGCTGGGCAGGCAGGTCACGGACTCGGCGCGACGTATCAACAGGGCCGCCGAGGACCTGGAGCGGGCGGCGCAGACCGCGGCCCGCTCCGTGGATGCTCTGTGAGCCTGCCAAGCCTCGGCCATGAGGTTGCTTTTGGGACACTTCGCCCTGTCACCGCGGCGGTTCGTCCAGGTACGCTGCTGGTCGCGGCCCGGTTAACGAGGCACTGGTCGCGGACGGGAGTACGCACAGGGGATGCAGAGGGATTGCCTCACGTTTACCCCCGAGCGTTACGATCGCTGCCAACACGATCGTTCGGACATGTGTCCGACCGGTCGGACAGCACCCCACCACAGCCGCCTCGGTGAGAAGGTAAAGACTTATGTTCGGAAGGCTCGGAGCCCCCGAGATCATTCTCATCCTCGTCGTCATCATCCTGCTGTTCGGCGCGAAGAAGCTTCCGGACATGGCTCGGTCGCTCGGCAAGTCCGCCCGCATCCTCAAGAGCGAGGCCAAGGCGATGAAGGACGAGAACAAGTCCTCCACGACCCCGGCGGGGCCGCCCAACAGCGACGACCCCTCGCAGCGCACCATCCAGGCGGCGCCCGGCGACGTGACCAGCTCGCGCCCGGTCAACGAGCCCACGGACACGACCAAGCGCTGACGCAGGGCCGGTGACCTCCGGCCCGCCGCACGAGATGGGAACGTGGGTTGCTGAAGTCTGCCCGCAAGCAGGAGAGGGATCCCGAGGGGCGCATGCCCCTCGCGGAGCACCTTCGCGAGCTCCGCAACCGGCTCGCCAAGGCGATCCTGGCGATCGTCGTCGTCACGGTCTTCGCCGCCTTCTTCTACAACGACATCATCAACTTGATCACCAAGCCGATCCTCGACTCGGTCGGCTGTGACAAGACCTTCGCGGAGCTGGCCCAGTCGCAGCCAGACGCGAAGCCCTGTGCGCAGATCACCATCAACGGCCTGCTCACCCCCTTCACGCTGGCGCTGAAGGTGTCGCTGATGGCCGGCGTCGTCCTGGCCTCCCCGATCTGGCTCTACCAACTGTGGGCCTTCGTCGCGCCGGGCCTGCACCGGCACGAGAAGAAGTACGCCTACGCCTTCGTCGCCACCGGCGCCCCGCTGTTCATCGTCGGCGCCTACTTCGCGTACACGGTGCTTCCCACCACGGCCAAGGTCCTCCTGGAGTTCACCCCGGGCGGCACGTCCAACCTCCTTCCGCTGGACGACCTGCTCGACCTGGTCATGCGGATGGTGCTCGTCTTCGGCCTCTCCTTCGAGCTGCCGCTGCTGCTCATCATGCTCAACCTCACCGGGGTACTGACCGGCAAGCGCATGCTCGGCTGGTGGCGCGGCATGATCATGGGCATCACGGTCTTCGCGGCCATCGCCACTCCCAGTACCGACCCGCTGACCATGCTGGCGCTGGCGGCACCGATCTGGATCCTGTACTTCGCGGCCGTCGCCTTCTCCCTGGTCAACGATCGCCGCAAGGCCCGGCGCGAGGCCCTCGGCCCCGCCGACGACGAGGCCTCCGAGCTGGATCTCACCCCCGACGACATCGGCGAGATCGAGCCCGTGACCACCAGCCGGGCCGCCCTGCCCGAGCAGGCGAGCTCGGACCGCTCGGACCGGGTCAACGGTTATGACGACGTGACCTGAAGATCGGCGGACAGCTCATAGGGTCGGTCCCGTGACCAGCGAGATCACCCTCTTCGTCAACCCCACCGCGGGCCGCGGCCGGGGCGCCCGCGCGGCGCAGCCGGCCGCTTCCGCGTTGCGGGCGGCCGGCTTCTCGGTGCGGACGGTCCTCGGGGAGGACGCCGCGGACGCCCTGGTACGCGCGCGTGCCGCCGTCGAGGCCGGCACGGGCGCGCTGATCGCCGTCGGGGGCGACGGGATGGCGGCCCTCGCGCTGCGGGCGGTCGCGGGCACCCGCACCCCGCTCGGCCTGGTCGCCGTCGGCACCGGGAACGACTTCGCCCGCGCCCTCGGCCTGCCCGTGCGGGAGCCGGCCGCCGCGGGCCGCATGATCGCCGACGCCCTCAAGTGCGGCCGGATCCGCGACATCGACCTCGGGCAGGTCGGCGACCGCTTCTTCGGCACGGTCCTCGCCTCCGGCTTCGACTCCCGCGTCAACGACCGAGGCAACCGCATGAGATGGCCCACCGGCCGCCTCAAGTACGACCTGGCGATGATCGGCGAACTCGCCGGGTTCCGTCCCGTCCCGTACCGGATCCGGCTCGACGACGACGAGGTCCTGGAGGTCGAGGCGACACTGGTGGCCGTCGGGAACGGCTCCTCGTACGGTGGCGGCATGCGGATCTGTCCCGGCGCCGACCTGACCGACGGGCTGTTCGACGTCACGGTGGTCGGGGACTGCAGCCGCACCACACTGCTGCGGGTGTTCCCGAGGGTGTACCGGGGGACGCACGTCGACCATCCGAAGGTGACCGTGCTGCGGGCGGCCCGGGTCGAGATCGCCGCCGAGGGCGTCACCGGCTACGCCGACGGGGAGCCGCTCGGCCCGCTGCCGCTGAGTGCGCGCTGTGTGCGCGGGGGCGTGCGGGTCGTCGGCCCCTGAGGTCCGCCGCCCCTGAGCTGCGCCGATCCCCGGTTTCACAGGAACGGATCCGGATAATGATCGTCCTGTTGTCAGTGCGGCCCGGTACGCTCGAAAGCACGATGACAGAGGACCTCTCACCGGCCGAGCGGTACGCGGCAGCCCGCCTGCGGGCAGCCGAGCAGGCCACCGCGCTCGCGGGCTTCCGCGAGATGTACGACTTCGGTCTCGACCCCTTCCAGATCGAGGCCTGCCAGGCGCTCGAGGAAGGGAAGGGCGTGCTGGTCGCGGCGCCCACCGGCTCCGGCAAGACGATCGTCGGCGAGTTCGCCGTCCACCTCGCCCTCCAGCAGGGCAAGAAGTGCTTCTACACGACACCCATCAAGGCGCTGTCGAACCAGAAGTACGCCGACCTGTGCCGCCGCTACGGCACGGACAAGGTGGGCCTGCTCACCGGCGACAACAGCGTCAACTCCGAAGCGCCGGTGGTCGTGATGACCACCGAGGTGCTGCGGAACATGCTCTACGCCGGCTCCCAGACCCTCCTGGGCCTCGGCTACGTGGTCATGGACGAGGTGCACTACCTCTCCGACCGGTTCCGGGGTGCCGTCTGGGAGGAAGTGATCATTCACCTTCCCGAGTCGGTCACGCTCGTCTCGCTCTCGGCGACCGTGTCGAACGCCGAGGAGTTCGGCGACTGGCTCGACACGGTCCGCGGCGACACCGAGGTGATCGTCTCCGAGCACCGGCCCGTGCCGCTGTTCCAGCACGTGCTGGCCGGACGGCGGATGTACGACCTGTTCGAGGAGGGCGAGGGCCACAAGAAGGCCGTCAACCCCGACCTCATGCGCATGGCGCGGATGGAGGCGAGCCGGCCGTCGTACCAGGACCGGCGGCGCGGCCGGTCCATGCGCGAGGCCGACCGTGAGCGCGAGCGTCGGCAGCGGTCCCGGATCTGGACGCCGAGCAGGCCCGAGGTCATCGAGCGGCTCGACGCCGAGGGGCTGCTGCCCGCCATCACCTTCATCTTCAGCCGCGCCGCCTGCGAGGCCGCCGTCCAGCAGTGCCTGCACGCGGGACTGCGGCTCAACGACGAGGAGGCGCGCGAGCGGGTCCGCACCCTGGTCGAGGAGCGCACCGCCTCCATCCCGACCGAGGACCTGCACGTCCTCGGCTACTACGAATGGCTCGAGGGCCTGGAGCGCGGCATCGCCGCCCACCACGCGGGCATGCTGCCGACCTTCAAGGAGGTCGTCGAGGAACTGTTCGTGCGCGGCCTGGTCAAGGCCGTGTTCGCGACCGAGACCCTCGCCCTCGGCATCAACATGCCCGCCCGCTCGGTGGTGCTGGAGAAGCTCGTCAAGTGGAACGGCGAGCAGCACGCGGACATCACGCCGGGCGAGTACACGCAGTTGACGGGACGCGCGGGGCGACGCGGTATCGACGTCGAGGGCCACGCCGTGGTGCTGTGGCAGCGCGGCTCCAGCCCCGAGCACCTCGCGGGCCTGGCCGGCACGCGCACCTACCCGTTGCGGTCCAGCTTCAAGCCGTCGTACAACATGGCGGTCAACCTGGTCGAGCAGTTCGGGCGGCACCGCTCGCGTGAGCTGCTGGAGACGTCCTTCGCGCAGTTCCAGGCGGACAAGTCGGTCGTCGGCATCTCCCGGCAGGTGCAGCGCAACGAGGAAGGTCTGGAGGGCTACAAGGCCTCCATGACCTGCCACCTCGGCGACTTCGAGGAGTACGCGCGGCTGCGCCGCGAACTGAAGGACCGGGAGAACGAGATCGCCCGGCAGGGCGCGGCACAGCGGCGCGCCGAGGCCGCCGTCGCGCTGGAGAAGCTGAAGCCCGGTGACGTCATCCACGTGCCCACCGGCAAGTACGCCGGCCTGGCGCTGGTGCTCGACCCGGGCCTGCCGGCGGGCCGTTCCAACGGCCACCGCGGCTTCGAGCACCACGACGGGCCGCGCCCGCTGGTGCTGACCGCCGAGCGGCAGGTGAAGCGGCTGGCGTCCATGGACTTCCCGGTGCCCGTCGAGCCGCTGGAGCGGATGCGGATCCCGAAGTCCTTCAACCCCCGCTCCCCGCAGTCCCGTCGGGACCTCGCCTCGGCGCTGCGCACCAAGGCCGGGCACATCCCGGCCGACCGGCACCGCAAGCGGCGCTCCCAGGCGGCCGACGACCGTGAGATCGCCCGGCTGCGGACAGCGCTCCGCGCGCATCCCTGCCACGGCTGCAACGACCGTGAGGACCACGCCCGTTGGGCCGAGCGGTACCACCGGCTGCTGCGCGACACCTCGCAGCTGGAGCGGCGGATCGAGGGCCGCACGAACACGATCGCCCGGACGTTCGACCGCATCGTGGCGCTGCTGACCGAGCTGGACTACCTGCGCGGCGACGAGGTCACCGAGCACGGCAAGCGGCTCGCCCGGCTGTACGGCGAGCTGGACCTGCTCGCCAGCGAGTGTCTGCGCGCGGGTGTCTGGGAGGGCCTGGGCCCGGCCGAACTGGCCGCGTGCGTCTCGGCGCTGGTGTTCGAGGCGCGGGCCGCGGACGACGCCATGGCGCCGAAGGTGCCGTCCGGGAAGGCCAAGGCCGCGCTGGGCGAGATGGTGCGGATCTGGGGGCGGCTGGACGCGCTGGAGGAGGATTTCCGGATCACCCAGACCGAGGGGGTCGGGCAGCGCGAGCCCGATCTCGGCTTCGCCTGGGCCGCGTACGAGTGGGCCTCCGGGAAGGGGCTCGACGAGGTGCTGCGCGAGGCGGAGATGCCGGCGGGGGACTTCGTGCGGTGGTGCAAGCAGGTCATCGACGTGCTGGGTCAGATCGCGGCGGCGGCTCCGCAGGGATCTTCCGTGGTGAAGAACGCGCGTAAGGCCGTTGATCTGTTGCTGCGGGGGGTTGTCGCCTACTCGTCGGTGGGGTGACGGTCAGAAAGACGTCGTACCGAGGCCCATTCACCCGTCACGGTGAGTGGGCTTTCGTATGCCTGTGCGCCGTCACTTAGTGCATTCGAACGACGTCGCAGCGTGTAAGCGACCGAGCGTACTATCCCTCCGCATCCGCTTTCCGGCAGTTGCTGAATATGACACGGCGATGATCCGGTCGGACTAAGCTCGCCCGCAGCGCACCGGCTTGAGATGAATTCGTGCGCTTGTTCCCCAATGTGCGGAAGATCCCGACAGCTTCATGACATACCCCCCTGCAAGTCCCCCCGAACCTCAGTCGACTCCTGTCAGAAGGCCCACATGGTGAGTGTTCAATCCCCTCCCGGTCGCCGTGAACTCCCCTACGCGCGCGTGCTGTTGCTGCCCGCCATAGTCATGGCCGCGGCGACCGGAGCCGCCGTCGCCCTGGTGGCGGAGCCGGCCCGGGGCGCCGTCGGCTGGTGCGGCGGCATCGCCACCGCGCTGGTGCTCGCCACGGCGGCCGAGGCGGTGCGCCGCGGCCGTGTGCTGCGCAACCAGCGTGCGGAGCACGCCCGGCACAGCGCGCATCTGGAACAGCGGATCGCCGCCCACGAGAACGAACTGGTCCACTTCTCCCGGGAGATCGTGCCCGCCGCGCTCAATCTGCTGCGCACCGGAGAACCCCCCAGGGAGGTGATTCGCAAGCTCGGCCTCTCCAACCCCGCGTTCCGCAACCTGCCCGCCCCGCAGGCAGAGACGCTGCTGACGGTGCTCAAGATCGTCGACCGCGAAGTCACCATGCGCGACGCGGCCGCGCGTTCCTTCGTCAGTGTCGCCCGGCGCGTCCAGGCGATCATCCACCAGCAGGCCGAGGAACTCCGGGAGATGGAGGAGGACCACGGCCGCAACCCCGAGGTCTTCGACGACCTGCTGCGCATCGACCACGGCAACGCCCTGATCGGCCGCCTGGCCGACTCCGTCTCCGTCCTCGGCGGCGGCCGCCCCGGGCGGCAGTGGCCCCAGCCGGTGTCCCTGTACAGCACCCTGCGCGGCGCCATGTCCCGCATCCTGGAGTACCGGCGCATCCAGCTGTCCTCCATCGCCAAGATCAGCGTCAAGGGCATCTACGTCGAGCCGGTCATCCACGCCGCCGCCGAACTCCTCGACAACGCCACGCGCTACTCGCCGCCGCAGACCAAGGTGCACGTCACCGCGACCGAGGTGCAGACCGGCGTCTGCATCGAGATCGAGGACGGCGGCGTCAACCTCAACGAGGAGGCCCGCGCCCGGATCGAGGGCATGCTGGAGGACGCCAAGGCCGGCATCGACCTCCAGGACATCGGCGAGCACCCGCGCCTGGGACTGGCCGTCGTGGGCCGGCTCTGCACGGCGTACAACATGCAGGTCTCGCTGCGCGCCTCCGCGTACGGCGGCGTCCGGGCCATCCTCATCGTGCCCAGCGAGATGATCACCCACGAGCCCGGCGTCGGACTCGCCCACGGCATCGGCGCCACCGGCATCCCCATGACGGTCGGCATCCCCGAGGGCCCGAAGCGCGCGCCCAAGAGGCGACGCCCCACCAGCCCGAAGATCCCCGCCACGGTCTCCATGGAGGACGACGACGTCCCCGAGGTCACCGAGTGGACCGCGAACGGCCTGCCGCAGCGCCGCAGCAAGGTGAAGATGCCCCTCGCCGAGCGGCTCGCCCAGCAGGCGGCCAACGAGAAGGCCGACCAGGAGGCCGCCGAACGGGGTGAGTTCAACCCCTGGGCCACCCCGGAGCCCGAGCCCAAGTCATGGCACGACATGTCGTCCCCCGACGCCCCCGGCAAGGGCCTCGAAGCCTTCTGGGAGGGACTCAAGCAGGGCATCGAGCCCGGCACCCACCCGACCGACTTCATCCGGAACCCGCACAAGTACCTGCACCTGATCAACGACCCGGCCCCCACCGAGGCCGATGACGAGGGGGATCTCAAGTGATCCAGCAGCGAGGCAACTTCGACTGGATGCTCAAGCAACTCGCCGACGGCGTGCCGGGCATCGAGATGATCGTGGTGCTCTCGGCAGACGGCCTGCGCATCGCACGCTACGGCGGCGAGCCGGACGCCGCCGACCGGGTCGCCGCGGCCTGCGCCGGCCTGCAGTCCCTCGCGGGCAGCATCTGCCAGGAACTCACCGTGGGCGACGGCGAGATGAAGCTCGTCATGATCGAGATCGACCAGGGCTACTTCTACCTGATGGGCGCGGGCGCCAACGCCTTCCTCGCGGTGCTCTCCGACGTACGGTGCGAACCCGGCCGGATGAGCGCCATGATGCGCGACCTGGTCGTACGGATCGGCGGCCACCTCACCAGTCCGCCCCGGCGGAACGGGCAGATCGTATGACGCCTCCCCAACGCCAGAGGCGCGACCTCGCCCCGGAGCCGGCCACGCCCCAGGAGGGCGACGGCAAGCCCGGCAACCCGGAGCGGATGTACGTGGTGGCCGGCCCCGACGGCGAACGGGCCGAGCTCGACCTGGTGACCTTAATCGTGGCGCGTGCCACGGATCCGCCGCCCTCCGCCTCTCCCGAGCAGGCGGCGCTGCTCCGACTCTGCGCCGCCCCCCTGTCCGTGGCCGAGCTGTCGGCCTACCTCCACCTGCCGTTCAGCGCGATGGGCGTGCTGCTCACCGAGTTGCTGACGGCGGAACTGGTGCAGGCGCGCGCCCCGATCGTCCGCAAGGCGCGCTCCGACCGTTCCCTCCTCGAAGCGGTGATGAATGGACTACAACGGCTCTGACACCATCCCGGGCCCCCGGGCCGAGGACCAGCTGCCCCACACGGCACAGGCCGCGGCCAAGATCGTGATCGTGGGTGGCTTCGGCGTCGGCAAGACGACCATGGTCGGCTCGGTCAGCGAGATCACACCGCTGACCACCGAGGAGACCATGACGCAGGCCGGCATCGGTGTCGACGACAACTTCGGCTCCGCGTCCAAGACGGCCACCACCGTGGCCATGGACTTCGGCCGGATCAGCATCACCGAACAGCTGGTGCTCTACCTCTTCGGCACACCCGGCCAGCAGCGCTTCTGGTTCCTGTGGAACGGCCTGTTCGAGGGCGCGCTCGGCGCGGTGGTGCTGGTCGACACCCGGCGCCTGGAGGTCAGCTTCGACGTCATGGGGCGCCTGGAGGAGCGCGGCGTGCCCTTCGTCGTCGCCATCAACTCCTTCCCGGACGCCCCCCGTTACGCCATCGAGGAGCTGCGCACGGCCCTCGACCTGACGCCGGACATCCCGATCATCGAGTGCGACGCGCGGCGGCGGGCCTCAAGCCGCGACGTCCTGATGACACTCATGCGCTTCCTGCACTCGCTCGCCATGACGGGCGCGCGCACCTGATCCGTGTCCGCCCACCCCACCTCCCTCCCCCCATGACACCTGGAAAGCTTCGGAGCGATCACTGTGACGCCTGAATCCCACGCCCCGACCAGCACGGACGACGACCTCCGGCCCGGCCCGCCCCCCGGCTGCCCCGCGCACGGCCTCGGGCCCGGGGGACTGCACCGGCTGCACGAGGCGGAGGACCTCGGAGCGCTGTACGAGCAACTGCGGGAGCAGCACGGTCCCGTGGCGCCCGTGCTGCTCCACGACGACGTGCCGATGTGGATCGTCCTCGGCCACGCCGAGAACCTCCACATGGTGCGCTCGCCCTCGCAGTACTGCCGGGACAGCCGGATCTGGACCCCGCTCAGGGAGGGCCTCGTCAAGCCCGACCACCCGCTGATGCCGCACATCGCCTGGCAGCCCATCGCCTCGCACGCCGAGGGCGACGAGCACAAGCGGCTGCGCGGCGCGGTCATGGGGGCCATCTCCACGATCGACTTCCGCAGCCTGCGCCGCTACATCAACCGCAGTACGCAGGTGATCGTCAACCGGTTCTGCGAGGCGGGCGAGGCGGAACTCGTCAGCCAGTTCACCGAGCACCTGCCGATGGCGGTGATGTGCGAGATCCTCGGCATGCCCGACGAGTACAACGACCGGCTCGTCGAGGCCGCCCGTGACGCGCTCAAGGGCACCGAGACGGCCATCGCCAGCCACTCCTACGTCATGGAGGCCCTGAGCCGGCTCACCGCCCTGCGCCGCGCCCAGCCGGAGGAGGACCTCGCCAGCTACCTGATCACGCACCCGGCCCGGCTGAGCGACGACGAGGTCAGGGAGCATTTGCGCCTGGTGCTCTTCGCCGCCTACGAGGCCACCACCAACCTGCTGTCCAACGTGCTGCTCACGGTGCTGATCGACCCGCGCTTCCGGGCCCAGCTCAACGGCGGCCAGATGACGGTGCCGGAGGCGGTGGAGCAGTCCCTGTGGAACGAACCGCCGTTCAGCACGGTCTTCGCCTACTTCGCCAAGCAGGAGACCGAGCTGGGCGGGCAGCGTATCCGCCGCGGCGACGGGCTGCTCTTCGCGCCGCTCCCGGCCAACGTCGACCCTCGGGTTCGGCCGGACCTGAAGGCCAGCATGCAGGGCAACCGCTCCCACCTCGCCTTCGGCGGCGGCCCGCACGAGTGCCCCGGGCAGGACATCGGCCGCTCCATCGCCGACGTGGGCGTCGACGCGCTGCTGATGCGGCTGCCGGACGTGGAACTCGACTGCGACGAGGAGGAGTTGCGCTGGACGGCGTCCATCGCCTCCCGGCACCTGGTGGAGCTGCCGGTGCAGTTCGCGCCCAAGCCACCGCAGGACGTGCAGGAGGTGCCCAACCACAAGCCGGTCGCAGCCCAGCGCTCTGACTGGCAGATCGGCACCGCGCAGCCGCAGGCAGCCGCACCGGCCGCCGCACAGCCCCAGCCGGTCGCCGCGCAGCCGCAGCCGGTCGCGGTGCAGCCCCAGCCGGTGCCGGTGCCCGGGCAGTCCGCTGTCGCGGAACCGGTCCGCCGCAAGGGTGTCTGGCAGCGGTTCCTGAGCTGGTGGCGCGGCTACTGACCGTCTGACGGGCCGTCGTACCCGCCGGCGGCCCACCGGTCGTACGACGCCCAGGCCGCGAGTACCCGGCCGCTGTGGAACCGGTGCTCCTCGCCCGTGACCGGGTCGGTGAACTCCAAGGACCGCGCGAGCAGTTGGAGCGGACGGCGGAAGTCGCCGGCGGGCACGGGCGCGGTCACATCCGGGTAGAGCGGGTCGCCGAGGATCGGCACGCCCAGTGTGTTCAGGTGGACGCGCAGCTGGTGCGTCTGCCCGGTGGCGGGGGTGAGCCGGTACCGGGCGAGTCCACCGGGCCCGCCGGGGTGTTCGCGGTGCTCGACCAGCTCGACACGGCTCACGGCGTTGGGCTCGCCCGGCAGCTCCCGGGCCGTGAGCACCCCGCGCTCCTTCACGATCCGGCTGCGGACGGTCCGGGGCAGGGCGAGGGCGGGGTCGTACCGGGCGACGGCCTCGTACTCCTTGCGGATCCGGCGGTCGCGGAACAGCGACTGATACGCCCCGCGCTCTTCGGGGCGCACCGTGAACAGCACGAGTCCCGCGGTGAGCCGGTCCAGCCGGTGCGCCGCGGTGAGCTGGGGGAGGTCCAGCTCGCGGCGGAGCCGGGCCAGCGCGGTCTCGGCGACGTGGCCGCCACGCGGGGTTGTGGCGAGGAAGTGCGGCTTGTCGGCGACCACGATGTGCTCGTCCCGGTGCACGACCGGCACCGGGAAGGGCACCGGCACCTCGTCGGGCAGGTCCCGGTGGAACCACACGAACATCCCCGGCACGAAGGGCGCGTCCGGGGCCACGGGCCGTCCGTCCGCCCCGACGATCCGGCCGGCGTCGAACATGCCGTCGACGACTCCGGCGCCCGCTCCCGAGAGCCGCTCCACCAGGTGCGCACGCACTGTGCCCCATGCCCCCGTGGCGGGCAGCCGCACGCGCACCGGGTCCACCCCGTGGCGCTGCGGCAGGGGAGAGGGCGGGATGCGGGTCTTGCGTCTCATCGCGGCCCAGCGTACGAGGCGGGTGTGCGGGGGCGGAAAATGTCTGGGACCGCCCGGCGGGTCTTGCCAGGATGCGGGGATGCCGTTCCCTGATCAGGCCGGTCCTGACCTCCGGGGCCCTCGCGGACGCGCCCGCGGTGTACGAGGCCTTCCAGGACCCCGCGCTGCACCCGTGGGACGCCCGCGCCGCGGACTCCGCGGCGGAGGCCGGTGACGGATCCGGGCCTGGCATCAGGCGTGGGAGGGGGAGGGGAGGGGGAAGCGCACTGGG
>NZ_JAIGQA010000095.1:0-30134 GCF_019733245.1 Streptomyces sp. WAC04114 | reverse complement strand
GCCCCGTATCGCCAACGACCCGCGGAAGACCGCCCTGGGCCTCGACCAGGGCCGTCTTCCGCGGGTCGTTGGCGATACGGGGCCCCATCCGGTTCATCACATAGCCGAGGGACACCCCTGCCTCCGGGTCGGCGAGTCCGCAGGAGCCGCCGAAGCCGTCGTGACCGAAAGCGCGGGGGTTGGGTCCGTACGAGCCGTCGGGGCCGCTGAGCCAGAGCCCGAGCCCCACCTCCGTCTCGTGCTCGAAGCCGGCGCCGAGCACCAGGTCCCGGCAGCCGCCCTGCCCCTCGCGCACCCGCTCGGCGGACTCGGGGGACAGCAGACGGTGGCCTCCGTGGGCACCGCGCCCCGCGAAGACGCCGTACAGCGCGGCGACCGCCCGCGCGGTGCCGTGCCCGTTCGCCGCCGGTATCTCGGCGGCCCGCCACCCGGGGGTGTTGGCCCCGGCGGCGGACACCGCCGGGTTGGTCAGCGCGGCGACGGCAGCGGGCACCAACTGGGCGAAGACCGTTGCCTGTTCACTGCTCGCGGTGACCGCCGGCTGGACCAGCTCGGCAGCTCGGCCGTGGTCCCGCTCCGGCAGGCCGATGCGGAAGTCGATGCCGAGCGGCCCCGTCACCTCCCGTGCCAGGAAGGCGCCCGGCCGCAGCCCCGACACCCGCCGTACGACCTCGCCGACCAGATGACCGTAGGTCAGCGCGTGGTAGCCGGACCGCGTGCCCGGTTCCCACCAGGGCTCGGTCGCCGCGAGCCGCTGCGTGGTCAGCTCCCAGTCGCAGAGCTGCTCCAGCGAGTGCGGCTCCCGCAGGCCGGCCAGACCGGCGCGGTGGGACAGCAGATGCCGTACGAGGACCTTGTCCTTGCCCGCCGCGGCGAACTCGGGCCAGTACACGGCCACCGGCGCGTCCAGGTCCAGCAGCCCCCGGTCGGCGAGGATGTGCGCGCACAGCGCCACCGGACCCTTGGTCGTGGACCACACGTTGACCAGGGTGTCCCGCTCCCACGGCCGGGAGCGGGCCGCGTCCGCCCAGCCGCCCCACAGATCCACCACGGTCTCGCCGCCGACGGTGACGGCCACCGCGGCGCCCAGTTCGCCCCGCTCCCGGAAGTTCTCCTCGAACGCCTCGCGAACCGCGGCGAACCGCGCGTCGCAGTGACCGTGCACCTGTGTCTCGTTCTCGGACATGAGCCCCTCCGCCGACCGTCCCGGGCCCGGGACACCGCGTCGCGGCCCGGGCGCGATGAACGTACCGACGGGTCGGACCGGGTGGAAGGTCGTCGGCGGTGAACGGCCGGATCAGATGTACGAGCGCATCCAGCGCAGCTTGGCCGCCTGCTGGTAGGGGCCGCCGCCCTCGTGGTCGTTGAAGTCGTAGACCTCGATCGACTTGTCCTCGTGGTCCCAGGCGTTGAAGGCCGCGAAGACGGTCGAGGGCGGGCAGGTCTGGTCCTCCAGGGCGGCCGAGAAGAGCGCGGGGGCACGGCCGCGGGCGGCGAAGTGGACCCCGTCGAAGTAGGACACCGTGCGCAGGGCGTCCTCGGTGCGGCCGCGGTGCGTCTTGAGGTAGAGGCCGATCTCCCGGTACGGGTGCCGGTCGGTGATCGTCGCCGCGCGCGGGAAGTCGCACAGGAACGGCACGTCCGGCGCGATGCCCGCCAGGTCCGGGACCAGGCCGCCCACCGCGATGGTGATGCCGCCGCCCTGGCTGGAACCGACGGCCACCGTGCGTGCCGGGTCGGTGAGGGGATGCGAGCGGGCCGCCTCCACGGCACGCACCGCGTCCGTGTAGACCCGGCGGTAGTAGTAGTTCTCCGGGGCGTCGATGCCGCGGGTCATGAAACCGGGGTACGCGGGCGCCCCGCCCACCGGGTCCGCCGTGCCGCCGCCCCCGCCCCAGGCGCTGCCCTGCCCGCGGGTGTCCATCACGAAGTGCGCCCGGCCCGAGGACGCCCACAGCAGGTGCTCGTGCGGCAGCCCGCGCCCGCCGCCGTAGCCGATGAACTCCACGACCAGCGGCAGCGGTTCCTCCGCCCCGGCCGGGAGTATCAGCCAGCCCTTGACCGGGTGCCCGCCGAAACCGGCGTACGTCACGTCGAACACCTCGACGGTGGACAGGCCCGTGTCGACCGGTTCGAAGCGGGCGTCCAGATCGTGAACGCGCGCCTCCTGGAGGGTCTTGGACCAGAACGTGTCGAAGTCCTCGGGCTCGGTGGAAGCGCTGCGGTACTCGCGGAGTTCGTCGAGAGGGAGGTCGAACAGGGCCATGCCGGACCGCCTTGGGTGAGGAGCAGCTACAGAGGAAATGCGGATGATCACACTACGTGGGTGGTCGGAGGAGCGGCCAGGGATGTGTGCCGGTCCGGCTCCGATCCGCTGTTCGCCGCTCAGGCGCGGCGGTGCGTCCACTCCGGTTCCGTACGGGCCCACGCCCGGTCCCACTCCGCCATCCGGCGCCGCAGTGCGACCCGGCGCACCAAGGAGTGGCCGAAGACCACCACGAGCACCGCACCGCCCGCGGCGCAGGTGCCGACGGTGAGGGTGTGCTGCCAGACCGCCGAGCCGTCCACCGGCGGCAGCACACTCCGTCCCCGGTCGTCGAACCAGGCGTCCACGGTCTCGCCCCGCTCGGTGTCCGCGGGGACCCGCGTCGTCGCGGTGCGCCGGGTTCCGTCCGGCTCGGTCCAGCGCACGGTCGCCCGGTACGCGTGCTGACCGCTGGCCCGCCCCGACGGCAGCGAATCGGTGGTGGCGACCACCTCGGCGCGTACGCGATGCCGCTCGGCCCGCTGCTCCGCCGCCACCGACCGCGCCTCGCCATGGGCCCACCAGGCGGCGGCCGCCCCGGCCAGGGGCGCGCCCACGAGGATGAGGACGGCCACCACCAGCAGCGTCCACGCTTCAACGACATCCGACCGGCGCCGCAGCGGACTGCGCCGCCAACGCCGGCCGCGCACCCGGGTACGCATGTCCACCTCCTCGCCGTCACCGCGGCCGGAGGGCCGGACCGGCCGTGCGGTGCGCCGCCGCTCCTTCCGTGTCACCCCACGCGTGCGAGTGCCTTCATGGACGGGGTCCCCCCCGGCGCACAGCGATCGCTCCAGGGCCGCATCCACGGCAGGAGCCGGCCCGCGGCTGGGTGCCCGGGGCGGCCGCGGCGAAACCGGGGTCAGCCGAAACGCTCGATGCGGATCCGGTGCACCGGCTGACCGGCCGTCACGAGCAGCCGGGACGCGTGCTCGGCGAAGGAGTTGGAGCCGCACACATAGGCCTCCCACCCACCGGGGGGCTGCTCGGCCAGGAGCGGCGCCACATGTGCGGCCGCCATACGTCCGACCGCCACCCCGGCGGGCGCGCTCCGCGTGTAGACAGGTGTGGTCTCCGCACCCAACTCCTGGGCGTAGACGAGCTCCTCGGGGCTGCGCGCGGACACCAGCAGCGGCAGCGGCACGGTCAGGTTCCGTGCCCGGTGGTGCCGGACCATCGACATCAGCGGTACGACGCCGGAGCCGGCGCCGACGAGCAGCGCGGGCCGGTCGCCCGGCCAGGCGAAGAAGCCGCTGACCGGGCCCCGCACCTCGAGCCGGTCGCCGGGCCGGGCGACGGTGTGGAACCAGCCCGAGACCTCGCCGCCCTCGACATGATCCAGGGTCAGCTCGACATGCCCGGAGTCGTCCGGCGCGGACGCGATCGAGTAGTGCCGCTGGGCGGCGTAGCCGTCCTCGGCGGTCAGCCGCACCATCAGGTGCTGGCCCGGCAGATGGCCCGGCCAGCCGGGCACGGCGAGCCGGAACGTGGCGGCGCGGGGGGTCTCGCGGCGGATCTCGGTGACCGTGGCGGTCTGCCACTCGGAGGCGGCCTGCTCGCTCACGGCGATGCGCCCGGGCACGGCGAGCCGCGTCGGAGGCACGAAGGTCCCTGTCACGGCTGTCTCAGTCACCGGAGTACCTCTGCTCCTCCCACGGGTTGCCCCGCTCGTGATAGCCGTTCTGCTCCCAGAAGCCCGGCTCGTCGTGGTCGAGGATCCGCAGCCCCGCGATCCACTTGGCGCTCTTCCAGAAGTACAGGTGCGGCACCACCAGCCGCGCCGGGCCGCCGTGCTCGGGGGCGAGGGGCCTGCCGTCGTACTCCCACGCGATCCAGGCGCGCCCACCGGTCAGGTCGGCCAGCGGCAGGCTCGCGGTGTAGCCGGTGTGCGAGTAGGCGACGGCATGGGTGGCCGACCCATGGGGCCGGACCACGTCCAGGAACGCGTCCAGGGACACTCCCGCGAACCGCAGCCCGAACTTCGACCAGCTGGTCACACAGTGGATGGCGCCCTCGTACGCCGACGGGGGCAGCCGGTGCGCCTCCTCCCAGTCCCAGGTACGGGGTTCGGCCACCAGCCCGTCGACGCGGAAGGTCCAGTCGGCCGCCGCCAGCTCGGGGGTGACCTCGGCGGACAGGACGGGCCAGTCGTCGCCCGCGTCGTACTGGCCGGGCGGCAGGCCGGGGTCGGCGACGCGCGGGCGCCCGGTGAAGCCTCGGGTGATGTGCATGCGGTGGTGCCTCCGGGCCGGGCCGGCGGTGCCCGCCGGACCGGATGATCAGTGATTGCGTATTCAACCGTACGGGGCGTGCGGGCTACTCCTCCCGGCCGGGGCCCGGCCGGGCGTTGTAGCGCACGAGGTACTCGGCGAACCGGCTCAGGTCCTCCGCAGACCAGTCGGCCAGGCGCTCCCGGAACGCCGCCCGCCGGCTCTCGGTGACCTGGGCCAGGATGTGCCGCCCGGCCCGCGTCAGGTGCAGCACCTGGACGCGCTGGTCCGTCGCGTCGGGGCGGCGCTCGATGAGGCCGGCGCGCTCCAGGGCGGTCACCTGACGGCTGACGGTGGACTTGTCCAGGGCGTAGTGGGCGGCCAGGTCGGTGGCCCGGCAGCCGCCGACCTCCTCCAGATGCCCGAGCAGCGTGTACGACACCAGCGACAGCTCGGGGTGCATCCGGCCCGCGGCGGCCCGAGCGCGGCGGGCGAAGACCGTCATCTCCCGCTGGATGGTCTCGACGGCGTCGGCGGTGTGCACGGGGCCTCCCTCACCACGGTGCTGCTCGGCTCCCTCCATGGTTGCACAACCCAACTACTCGGCCGGGCGGCGTCCCCGTCGCCGTACCCCTCGGCCCGCCCGTCGGGGTAGGGTTGCCGTCCGGCCGGGCAGGGGCCCTGCCGCCGGAAGCCGAGGAGGTGAGACCCATTACCGCTGTGTCAGCTCGGGTGCTCTCCTCTCGACGTCGCGCGGACCGCCGGTCGTAGGCGATCGCCGGAGCGCCCTTCGGTTCCCGAAAGGCTCTGGGCTTCCATGCCGTCTGTGTCTGCCGTCCCCCCTTCCGCACCGTCCTCCCGTGACTCCGTCGTCGCCGCCCTGCGTACCGCGGGGTGCGTCTTCGCCGAGGACGAGGCCGAGATGATCCTCGCCACCGCCCGTACCCCGGCCGAGGCCGCCGCCATGGTCGAGCGCCGCGTCGCCGGTCTGCCCCTCGAACTCGTCGTCGGCTGGGCCGAGTTCCGGGGCCTGCGCATCGCCGTCGCGCCGGGTGTGTTCGTGCCCCGCCGGCGCACCGAGTTCCTGGTGGAGCAGGCCCTGGAGCGGGCGCCCGGGGCCGCCGTCGTCGTGGACCTGTGCTGCGGGTCGGGTGCCGTGGGAGCGGCACTGGCCGCCGCGCTCGGCCGTGTCGAGCTGCACGCCACCGACATCGACCCGGCCGCCGTGCGGTGCGCCCGCGGCAACGTCGCCGCCGTCGGCGGTCAGGTCCACCAGGGCGATCTGTTCGAGGCACTGCCCGGCGCGCTGCGCGGCCGCGTCGGCATCCTCGCGGCCAACGTGCCGTACGTGCCGAGCGACGAGATCGGCCTGCTGCCGCAGGAGGCCCGCGACCACGAGCCGCTCGTCGCCCTCGACGGCGGCCCGGACGGCCTCGATGTGCTGCGCCGGGTCGCGGCCGAGGCGCCCCGCTGGCTCGCCCCGGGCGGCTGCGTCCTGGTGGAGACCAGCCGGCACCAGGCCCCGGCCGCCGTCGACGCCCTCGAACGCAACGGCCTGACGGCGCACTCGGCCGTGTCGCAGGAGCTGTACGCGCACGTGGTGACCGGCGTCAGACCGTAGGCCCCCGGGCCCTCACTCCGGGGCGGTCGCCCGCGCGATGAGCAGGGCCACGTCGTCGAAGTTGTCCGGCTCGTGCAGCGTGCGCAGCAGCAGGTCGCAGACGTCCTCCAGCGGCCGGTCCGGTCCGTCCAGCAGCGACAGCAACGTGTCGAGCCGGTCGTCGAGGGGGTCGCGCCGGGTCTCGACGAGGCCGTCGGTGTAGAGCACCAGCCGGTCACCGGGCTCGAGGTCGACGGTGGTCGTGGAGAAGGCGACCCCGCCCACGCCGAGCGGCACCCCGGTCGGCAGGTCGAGCAGCTCCGGCGCACGACCGGGCCGGACCCGCACCGGCGGCAGATGCCCGGCGTTGGCGATCCGGCACTGCCTCAGATGTGGGTCGTGAACGGCGTAGACGCAGGTGGCGATCGACTGTTCCAGGCCCGCGGTGATCTTGTCGAGGTGTTCCAGGAGGACATGCGGATCGAGATCGAGGGAGGCGAGGGTGTTGGTCGCGGTGCGCAGCCGCCCCATGGCCGCCGCCGCGGGAATGCCGCTGCCCATCACGTCGCCCACGACGAGCGCCGTCTTGCCGCCGTCCAGCGGGATCACGTCGAACCAGTCGCCGCCGACCTCGCTCGTGGCCCCGGCCGGCTGGTAGCGGGAGGCGACCTCCAGCCCGCCCGTCACCGGCGGATGGCTGGGCAGCAGGCTGCGCTGGAGGGTGAGCGCGGTCTCGCGGGCGCTCTGGTACCAGCGGGCGTTGTCGATCTGCACGGCGGCCCGGGCGGCCAGCTCACGCGCCAGCAGCAGGTCGTCCTCACTGAACGGCAGCGGATTGCGGGTGCGCTTGAGGTCCAGGGCCCCCAGCACCTCGCCCCGCGCGATCAGCGGCACCGCCAGATACGAGTGCACCCCGGCCCGCCCCAGCAGCTCGGCCGCCTCGGAGGAACGGGCGATGCGGTCCAGGTCCCCGTCCTTGACCTCCGGCAGCATCACGGGGCTCGCGGTACGCACGCACTGGGTGACGAGCCGGTCGGGGGCGTACCGGGCGACCTGCCCGGGCGGGTCGGCCGCCTCCAGGGCCTCCGCGGAGTCGTAGCCCTGCACCGCAAGCGCGCGGAACGCGGCCGACTCGGCGGGGCCGAGGCTCGTGCGCCGGCCCTGCACCACCGCGTCCAGCAGGTCGACGGCAGCGATGTCGGCGAGCTCCGGCACGGCCACCTCGGCCAGCTCGCCGGCCGTGCGGTCCAGGTCCAGCGTGGTGCCGATCCGGCCTGAGGCGTCGGCGATCAGGGCCAGGCGCCGCCGCGCGGCCTCGGCCTCGATGCCCGCCCGGTACTGCTCGGTCACGTCGACGATCGAGACGGCCACGCCCAGCACGGTCCCGAAGGCGTTCTCCAGCCGGTACAGCGAGACCGACCAGGCGTGGTCCTGGTGCGGGTCGGCGTGGGTACGGCCGATCGTGGACTGGTCGACGACCGGCGTGCCGGTCTCCAGCACCCGTCGCGCGGCGGTCTCCAGGGCGTCGACGTCCATCCGCGGCACCACCTCGCGGACCGTGCGGCCCAGGTGCTCCTCGGCCGGCACGCCGTTGATCTCCTCCAGCGCCCGGTTGACCGAGACGTACCGCAGGTCGGTGTCCAGCACGGCCAGCCCGATCGGGGACTGCGCGATCATCCGCGTCGACAGCGCCACCTCCCGCTCCAGCCGGTGCACGGTCGTCTGGTCGGCGCACAGCCCCAGCGCGTACACGTCGCCCTGGTCGTCCAGCAGCCGCATGTTGCGGAACTCCACCAGCCGCGTGCTGCCGTCCTTGCAGCGGACCGGGAAGGCCCCGGCCCAGCTCTGCCCGGTGCCCATGACGTCGGCGAACAGTTTGACCACGAGATCGACGTGCTGCTCGTGGACCATGATGCGGGCGGCGTACTGCCCGAGCGCCTCCTGCGCCTCGTACCCGAAGAGTTCCTCGGCCTGCGGACTCCACAGCACGATGCGGCCCTCGGCGTCCAGGACCACCGAGGCCACGCGCAGCACGTCGAGCAGACCGCTCGGGCGCGCCGGACCGCCGCCCCCGGACTCGGGAGACCCGGCTGCACTCATCCCACGCCCCGCCTTCGCCGTCCTCGCGGCACGCCGTCGTGTGCCGACACCCCATGTTGTACCGCGCGGAGCCGTTTCCCGAAGGCCCCTTCCGTCACCTTCCACCATCTCCCAACCCGGCGTGGGCCGCCCCGCAAAACCGACACCGGGAGAACGGCGTCGCCGGTAGTGCTCGCCGGAAGGTGGTGCTTTGCTGGGGTAGGGGCGGATCCGGCATCCGGTGGCCACGTAAGGAGCGATCACGATGGTGATGAACCACGAGCGACCGCACCCCCACTCCGTCTCGGTGGAGATCAGCGGGTGCAGCAAGCACGACGCCCGGATCGTGTTCGACGCACTGTGCTCCTGCTTCGAGTCCGACCGGTGCGCCGACGACGTGCCCGAGGAACTGCACGAGACCCGCCCGACCGTGTGGCTGGGCACCTTCGACGTCGCCGATGAGCACGAGGGCTCCCGGCCGGTGCACCTGGCGTCCTCCGTCGAGGCCGACCTGCACGGCGGCTACTGGGCGATCGAACGGTTCCGCACGACCCTGGACTCGCTGTTCGACGTGCACGACCTGAGCACCGTCTCCGGTGACCAGGAGAAGGAACTGCACGTGCGGCTGCAGAGCCGGTGAGCGCGCTGAGCGTCCCTCACCCCGCCAGCAGGTCGAGGACGGCCCGCCGGTAGACGGCGTGCACCAGGGGCAGGTCCGCCAGGTGCACCTGCTCGTCCACGCCGTGCAGTCCCTCGTGGCGCAGGCCGAAGCCGGCCGTGGCGGGGATACCCTCGGCGGCCAGCAGGTTGCCGATGTTGGACGGACCCGCCGTCCTGGCCCGCACCGTGAGGCCCTGCCCGGCCGCGGCGCCCAGCAGCGCGGCGGCCGGCTGCTCGTCCTCGGCCAGCCGGTACGGCGGCCAGGACGCCACCGCCGTCACCTCGGTCGGCCGCGGGGCGGGCAGCGCGGCGTCCAGCTCGCCGACCGCCGCCCGGACCAGGTCCTGCGCGGCGCGGGCGCCGAAGCCCGGTGTGGTGCGGACGTCCACGCCGATCTCGCACCGGTCCGGCACGGCGGAGAAGCCCTCCCCGCCGTGGCAGTAGGTCACCGTCAGTTTCGGCGGCAACGGGAACGCCCCGGCCGCCCCGGGCAGCGGGGCCGCGTCCAGTAGCCTGACGAGGTGCGCGGCCCGCGAGACCGCACCGACCACCGCGCGGCGCGACCCCGAATGCCCTGAGGTCCCGTGCACGGCGATCCCGGCCCGCCACAGCCCGCGTCCGCCGACCACGACCTCGTCGAGCCCGGGGTAGCCGATCATCACTCCGGCCGGGCGGACCGCGTCCGGGTCGGCGAGATAGGCCCGGGCACCCCCGAAGTCCCCCGTGTGCTCATCGGCGTCGAGCAGCACCGCGAGCCCGCCGCGCAGTTCACCGGCCCGGCCGTGCAGCTCGGCGGCGATCTGGCAGAACAGGGCGGCGGCGAGCTTCGAGTCGGCCGCGCCTCTGCCGCGCAGCCGACCCTCGACGACGTCTCCGGCGGTGGGCGGGAAGGACCAGGCGCTCTCGTCACCGAACGGCGCGGTGTCCACGCAGGCGTCCAGTGCCCACCAATGCCCGGGCCGGCCGCCGGCGATCTCCACCAGCAGCGCGACCGGGCGGCGAGCGTCGTCGTACAGCCTGCGGCACGGCAGCCGGCGGGCGGCGAGCCAGTCCTCCAGCACCGCCAGAACGGGTGCGTGGTCGTCGAGGCCGGCCCGGCTCGGGCGGCGGATCAGCCGCGAGATCCACCACGGCGGTCAGCGGCCCAAGGTCCCTGGTCATGGCCCTACTGTGCCCTCCATCACCTTGTGCAACTAGTTGCATAAACAGCCGGTAGTCCTCTACAACTACAGGCACGACACCGCGCACGGAGGGCCCGATGAGCCGTTACCCGCACCTGCTGACCCCCCTCGACCTGGGCTTCACGACCCTGCCCAACCGGGTCCTCATGGGCTCCATGCACGTCGGCCTGGAGGAGGCTGAGGGCGGCTTCGCGCGCATGGCCGCCTTCTACGCCGCCCGGGCCCGCGGGGGAGTGGGCCTGATCGTCACCGGCGGCATCGCCCCCAACGACGAGGGACGGCCCTACGAGGGCGGCGCCAAGCTCACCACCGAGGAAGAGGCCGAGCAGCACCGGGTCATCACCGACGCCGTGCACCGCGAGGGCGGGCGGATCGCGATGCAGATCCTGCACTTCGGCCGGTACGCCTACCACAAGGACCTCGTCGCGCCGAGCCCGGTCCAGGCGCCGATCAGCCCCTTCCCGCCCCGCGAGCTCACCGACGCCGACATCGAGCGGACGATCGACGACTATGCCCGCGCCGCCCGCCTCGCCCGGCAGGCCGGCTACGACGGCGTCGAGATCATGGGCTCCGAGGGCTACCTCATCAACGAGTTCATCGCCCGGCAGACCAACCACCGCACCGACGGCTGGGGTGGTTCGTACGAGAACCGCATGCGCTTCCCGCTGGAGATCGTGCGCCGGGTGCGCGAGGCGGTCGGCGAGGACTTCATCGTCATCTACCGGCTCTCCATGCTCGACCTCGTCCCGGGCGGCTCGACGCTCGACGAGGTCGTCACCCTCGCCAAGGCCGTCGAAGCGGCCGGGGCGACGATCATCAACACCGGCATCGGCTGGCACGAGGCCCGCATCCCCACCATCGCGACGTCCGTGCCGCGCGGCGCGTACACCTGGGTGACCAAGCGGCTGATGGGCGAGGTGTCCGTCCCGCTCGTCACCACCAACCGCATCAACACCCCCGAACTCGCCGAGGAACTGCTCGCCGAGGGTGCCGCCGACATGGTGTCGATGGCCCGTCCGATGCTCGCCGACCCCGACTTCGTCACCAAGGCCGCCGCCGGCCGCCCCGAGGCGATCAACACCTGCATCGGCTGCAACCAGGCCTGCCTCGACCACACCTTCAGCGGCCTGATCACCTCCTGCCTGGTCAACCCGCGCGCCTGCCACGAGACCGAGCTCGTGCTCTCCCCGACCCGGCTGCGCAAGCGCGTCGCGGTCGTCGGCGCCGGACCGGCCGGCCTCGCCTGCGCGGTCTCCGCCGCCGAGCGCGGGCACGAGGTGACACTGTTCGACGCGGCGAGCGAGATCGGCGGCCAGCTCAACGTCGCCCGCAAGGTCCCCGGCAAGCAGGAGTTCGACGAGACGCTCCGCTACTTCCGCACCCAGCTCGACTGGCACGGCGTCGACGTCCGGCTGAACACCCTGGTCACGGTCGCGGACCTCGACGGCTTCGACGAGGTCGTCGTCGCCACCGGCGTCACCCCGCGCACCCCCGAGATCCCCGGCATCGACCACCCGAGCGTCGTCGGCTACCTCGACGTCCTGCGCGACGGCGTCCCCGTCGGCGACCGGGTCGCGATCCTCGGCGCGGGCGGCATCGGCTTCGACGTCGCCGAGTTCCTCACCGACGGCGGCGACAAGGCCCACGAGGACCCGGCGACGTACTTCCGCCAGTGGGGTGTCGACCTCGACTACCGCGGCCCCGGCGGTCTCGCGGCGCCCGAACGGCCCGCGCCGCCGCGCACCGTCCACCTGCTCCAGCGCAAGACCTCCAAGGTCGGCGCCGGCCTCGGCAAGACCACCGGCTGGATCCACCGCACCGAGCTCAAGCACCGCGGCGTCACCATGGTCCCGGGCGCGCGCTACGACCGGATCGACGACGCCGGACTCCACATCACCGTCGGCGAGGAGAGCACGGTCCTGGAGGTCGACACGATCGTGCTGTGCACGGGCCAGGAGCCGCGGCGCGGCCTGTACGAGGAGCTGCTCGCCGCCGGGCGCAGCACGCACCTCATCGGCGGCGCCGACGTGGCCGCCGAACTGGACGCCAAGCGCGCCATCAAGCAGGGCACCGAGCTCGCGGCCGCCCTGTAGTGCGGTGACGCGTCCCTAGGATGAGGCCATGTCACTCCCGCACGCGATCCTCACCGCCCTGCTCGAGAAGAAGTCCTCGGGCCTGGAGCTGACCCGCCGGTTCGACCGGTCGATCGGCTACTTCTGGTCGGCGACGCACCAGCAGATCTACCGCGAGCTGGGGAAACTGGAGGCCGACGGCCTCATCCGGGCACTGCCGTCCGAGCAGCCGGCCCGCGGGCAGAAAAAGAGCTACGAGGTCCTGCCGGCGGGCCGCGCCGAACTGGCCCGCTGGACCTCCGCCTCCCAGGACCCCAAGCCGCACCGCGACGCGCTGCTGCTGCGGCTCAGGGCGGCTGCCGTGGTCGGCACGGCGGGCCTGGAGGCGGATCTGCGGCGCCATCTGGAGCTGCACGAACGGCAGCTGGCGGAGTACGAGGAGATCGAGGAGCGCGACTTCCCGCCCGGCCGCGAGGGCGCAGAGGTCCGGCTGCGGCACCTCGTGCTGCGGGCCGGCATCGACCTGGAGACCTTCTGGACCCAGTGGCTCCGGCGCGCCCTGGCGGACGTCGCCGAACTCCCGGACGGCGGACCGGCGGAGCCGGCCTGACCGGTGGGGGGCGGGACGAGGCGGGTGAGGGGTGAGCGCCGGTCCGGCGCTCTCACGACACGAAGGCGGCGGCCCGTCGGTCCGGACGACGTGAAGGTGGCCCGTCGGTTCGGACGACATGACGGCGGCCCGTCCGCCCGGAGCGCTTCGGGAGAACGGGCCGCCGTCCGTACCGGGTCAGAGCCGGTACGGCTTGTTGCGCCGGCGCAGGTACAGGGCCGTCCCGAGGAGGCCGGCGCCGACGAGCGTGCCGCCCGCGACCAGCGTGACGGTTCCGTAGTCCGTCGTGCTGCCGCCGACCCCGCCCATCACGCCGCGGGACGGCGACGCCGAGGGGGACGCGGACCGCGAGGGGGAGGGGGCGGTGGAGACCACGACGGACTGCGTGCCCGCGGTGGTGCCGTCCGAGCAGACGACGATGACCGTGTACGTGCCCGGGGAGACACTCGACCAGGCGGCCGACTGACTCGTGGACGTCCCCGACAGCGTCACCTGGCGGCCCTGGGCGAAGCTGCCCTGACTGCTGGTGAGGAGCGAGGCGGTGCCCCAGCTGCCGTTGATCTGGGTGCATGAGCTGGTCGTGACCGACACCGTGGACCCCGTGGTGCTCACGGAGATGCCCGGGGCCGCGACGGCGGGCACCGCGGCCAGGGCGAGGGGCAGCGCGGCGACTGCCACGGTCAGGCCGGAGCGGAGAACTGGCGATGAGTTGCGCATGTGGACTGCCCTCCGGCGGCACGGTCGGCGGTACATCCCTTGCGCCGCCGAGGGTCGGGGAGCGCCCGTGCTGCCTCGGGGTCAGCCAAAGCTCCCCGGGCCCCTTCCGCACTCCGAGCGCCCCCGTGCAGGTGACGGGTTGCTTCTCCCGGCTGACGCGGCGGGACGCTACGGGTACGTCTCGCCCGATGCCGACGGGTACGTCAGCGCCCCGCCCCCGTCGTCACCACCCGCTCCGCCGAGAAGCCTCCCCAGGTGCCGTCGGGCAGCATCGCCCGGACGCGGATCCGATGGGTGACACCGGCGCGCCGCCCGGCGTAGAAGCTGTACGTGGCCCGCTCGCGCGGGGCGGTGCCGCCGTACACCAGGGACGTGGCGGGCCTGCCGTCCAGATGGATCTGGTACTCGGTGACCTCACCGTCCACGCGGGGCGGCACCCAGCTCAGGTCGAGCTGGTAGGCCCCGTCCTCGCGGTGACTCGTCGCCCGGAAGTCCGTGGGGGCGGTGGCGCGGCCGTCGTCCGTGCCCGGTGTGGTGAGGCGGACCGCGCGGCCGGCGGGGGAGACGTTGCCGGCCGCGTCCCGGGCGCGGACGGTGAACGTGTAGTCCGTACCGGGCCGCAGTCCCGTGAGCACGGTGGCCGTCTGGCCCCCGCCCACACTGTGGATCTTCGTGTCCCCCTGGTGGATGTCGTACGACACCACACCCCGGTCGTCCGTGGAGGCGGACCAGGACAGCTGCACCGCGCGGCTTCCGACGGCCCGTCCTGCGGGCGCCGCCGGGCGGGTCGGCGCGGTGCGGTCGTCCGCGGCGGCCGCGGGCGTCTTCACGGGCACCGCGCGGCTCGGCGGCCCGAGCCGCCCGGCGTCGTCCCGCGCCCGTACGGTGAAGACGTACCGCGTGGAGGGCCGGAGCCTGGTGACATCCACCATGTGCTGTGACCCCGGCACTTCCTTGACCTTCGTGGTGCCGCGATACACCTCGTAGCCATCGGCCCGGGCGGTCGCGTTCCACATGACATGCACGCTCGTCGCGCTGCCCGCGGCAGCGGTCACACCCGTCGGAGCGCCGGGCACACCGGGGGTGTCCCCTTCTTCCGCTCCGGCCCAGCCGCAGGAGGCGAGCAGGAGGAGAGCCCCGCAGAGCGCCAGGCGGCGCAGGAGGGGCAGGGGAGCGGAACGTCCTCGCACGGCACTGCCTCCCGGGGGTGGTCGGCCAGCAGGTTCACAGGAATGGTCCGGACCAATATGACGCCGTTGGCGCGATCACATCAAGAGGGGGGTCGGTGGTCCATGGATGTCGTTCCCGTCAGGGCGTCACCCCCGCCGTGCGTGACCACCCGGAAGAATTACGTATGCTGGAGGCCTCACGGCCGAACTCCTGGCGGACACCGGAGAGTTCGGGCCTGTCGCGCGGAACCGCTGTCGTCGCAGATGCCGCGCCGGCGCGGGTGGCCGGGCGGCCGGGGTCTTACGCGGACTCAGGCGCCCGGCCCCTGTCGGAGGTTGGGGACGTGCACCGTCCGGCCCCCCAGCGGTGGCCGGGTGATCGCCTCGGGACCAGATTGGGCTGAGTGCCCGTCAGGTCCCCCACGAGAGGCTCCCGTATCGTGCGTGTCCAGTCGCTCACTCTGGCCGTGGCCAGCGCCGCCCTGCTCGCCCCGACGACCTACCCCGCCGCCCGCATCCACCCCGCCGTGTGGCGCGAAGGCGCGGTGAGCGCCGCCGACCTGCTCGCCAAGGTGCGGGAGTGCGCTCCCGTCTCCCGGGGCCGCTACCGCAGCGACAACGGCGCACCCGCGAACATCCCGGTCTGCGGCACCCGCGACGCCGTGTTCTGGAAGGCCGACATGGACATCGACTGCGACGGCAGCCCCGGACCCCGCTGCAACAGCCGCACCGACCCGTACTTCGCCGCGAGCACGGCCTACGCCCAGTCCGACGGCCGCCCGTTGAGCGCCGAGCGCCTGCCCTTCATCGTCGTTCCCGCGCCGAGCTCCCTCTGGGACTACCGGGACCACGGCATCGGCGGCGGTTCGGTGGTGGCCGTCGTGTACCGCGACCGGGTCCAGTACGCGGTCGTCGGCGACACGGGCCCGCAGGGCATCATCGGGGAGGCGTCCTACGCGACTGCCGAGGGCCTGGGCATCCGCGCCGACCCGCACGGCGGCGGCGCACCCTCCGGTGTCACCTACATCGTCTTCAAGAACACCAAGGTGTCGCCCATCGAGGACCACGCCGCGGCCGTGACCGAGGGGGAGCGCCTGGCGAGGCGGTTCGCCGACGGGGGCTGAGCCGCTGACGACGCGTCACGGACCCGCGCCGCGGCCGGGTGCACCGCTGAGCGCGCGTCACGGACGCGCGCGCCGGGGCCGGGTGAGCGCCTGACGACGCGTCACGGACCCGCGCCGCGGCCGGGTGCACCGCCGGTCGCGGTGCACCCGGCCGCAGCCGTCGCTCACACCTTTCGGTAGGAATACGCCTCCACGGCGGCGGCCTCCACCGCCGCCAGATCCGCCCCGGTGGACGCGGTGACGACCGCGGCCACGGCCCCCTCCACGAAGGGGGCGTCCACCAGGCGTGTCGGCTCGGGGAGTTCGTCGCCCTCCGCGAGCAGCGCCTTCACCGTGAGCACGGCGCTGCCCAGGTCGGTCAGGACGGCGATCCCGGCACCTCGGTCGACGGACGCGGCCGCCGCGGCGATCAGTTCGGAGCTGGTACCGAGCCCGCCGCCCTCGGTGCCGCCCGCCGCCGCGACGGGCACCACCGCGCCGCCACCGCCCGCGAGCCCCTTCGCCAGTTCGGCGACCGACGCGGCCACCTCCGCACTGTGCGACACCAGCACGATGCCCACCAGCTGCTCGTCACTCATCAGCGGCCTCCGCGAGTGCGGCGATCAGGAGCGCCGACGACGTGGCACCCGGGTCCTGGTGGCCGATGCTGCGCTCGCCCAGATAACTGGCCCTGCCCTTGCGCGCCTGCAGAGGCGTCGTCGCCACGGCGCCCTCCTCCGCGGCGGTCCGGGCCGCCGTGAACGACTCCCCGAGCGCGTCCACGGCCGGCACCAGCGCGTCGATCATGGTCTTGTCGCCCGGGGCGGCCCCGCCGAGCGTCATGACCGCGTCCACCCCCGCCCGCAGGGCCTCGGCCAGCTGCTCCGCGCTGACCTCATCTGCGTCGCCCAGGGCCTTGCCGGTACGGCGCAGCAGCGTGCCGTACAGCGGCCCCGAGGCGCCGCCGACCGTTGAGATCAGCTGGCGTCCGGCGAGGGTCAGCACCCCGCCGGGCGTGCCGGGGGGCTCCTTCTCCAGGGCGGCCGCCACGGCCCGGAACCCGCGCTGGAGGTTGGTGCCGTGGTCGGCGTCCCCGATGGGGGAGTCGAGGGCGGTGAGCCGTTCCGCCTCGCGGTCGACGGAGGCGGTGGTCACCGTCATCCAGCGGCGGAAGAATGCGGCGTCGAGCACTGGGTCTCCTTGCCTGGTAGGTACGTGGTGATCCTCTACCCCCTGCGCGTCACATGCCCCAGCGCAGACCCGGGGTACTCACCGGCGCGTCGTACAGCCGCAGCATCTCCTCGTCGACCTGGCACAGGGTGAGCGAGGCGCCCGCCATGTCCAGGGAGGTGACGTAGTTGCCCACGAGGACACGGGCCACGGGGACGCCGCGCTGGGCGAGCACCCGGTCCACCTCCGCGTGGAAGCCGTACAGCTCGAGCAGCGGCGTGGCACCCATGCCGTTGACCAGGACCAGCACCGGGTTGCGCGGCTGGAGGTCCTCCACCACCGCCTCGACCGCGGCCTCGGCGATCTCGCCGGAGGTCATCATGGCGCGCCGCTCCCGGCCGGGCTCGCCGTGGATGCCGATGCCCAACTCCAGCTCGCCGGGCGGCAGATCGAAAGTGGGGCTGCCCTTCGCCGGGGTGCTGCAGGCGCTCAGCGCGATCCCGAAGCTGCGGGAGCTCTCGTTCACCTGCCGGGCGATGGACTCGACCCGCTCCAGCGGCATGCCCTCGGCGGCGGCGGCACCCGCGATCTTCTCCACGAACAGGGTCGCGCCCGTACCGCGCCGTCCCGCCGTGTACAGGCTGTCGGTCACGGCCACGTCGTCGTTGACCAGTACCTTCGCGACCTGAATGCCCTCGTCCTCGGCCAGCTCGGCGGCCATGTCGAAGTTGAGCACGTCACCGGTGTAGTTCTTCACGATGAACAGCACGCCGGCGCCGCTGTCCACGGCGGCGGCCGCGCGCAGCATCTGGTCGGGCACGGGGGAGGTGAACACCTCGCCCGGACAGGCCGCCGACAGCATGCCGGGACCCACGAAGCCGCCGTGCAGCGGCTCGTGGCCCGATCCGCCGCCCGAGACCAGCCCCACCTGCCCGGCGACGGGAGCGTCCCGCCGCACGATCACCCGATTCTCCACGTCCACGGTCAGCTCCGGGTGAGCAGCCGCCAGGCCGCGCAGCGCGTCCGCCACCACGGTCTCCGGGACGTTGATCAGCATCTTCACGGGTACCTCCAGGTGAGACTGAGCCATGTGCCTCTGGCCTTCATTTTCGCAGTCCGGGATGGGCCGGGCCAGTTGTCGACCTTGGTGGTCCTCGAGTGATGCAGACCCCTAGACATCCGATCTATACCGCGGAGACGATGTTACGGCCCCCGACTGATGTCGATGCGGCGTCACATCTTCCTTGAAAGAGCCGATGAATGGGGCGGGAGAACTCACCGTGGTCAACGAATCCCAACCGCAGCGCCGCAGCCTTCTCACGTTCGGCGGCGGCCTCGCCCTCGCTTCGCTGGTCTCAGGAGTGACCGGCGCCTCTCCCGGAGGGCGGGCCGCAGCCGCACAGGCCGGGGCGTCGGCGGCCTCCCGGTGGCCCACCCTGTCGCGCGAGGCGCTGACCTACTCCGTACCCGCCGCGGACTGGCAGTCACAGGCGTTGCCCATCGGTAACGGCCGGCTCGGTGCCATGCTCTTCGCCGATCCGCACGAGGAGCGCATCCAGTTCAACGAGCAGAGTCTGTGGGGCGGGGTCAACGACTACGACAACGCCCTGGCGGGCAAACCGGACAGCGAATTCGACACCGGCATGACCGGCTTCGGCTCGTACCGGAACTTCGGCGACGTCGTCGTCACCTTCGCTCCCCGTACCGGCCCGAAGGTCACGGCTCCCTCAGGCCCGTACAGCAGCTCCCCGTCGGAGGGCGTCGACAAGAGTCACGACGGTGAGCCGCGCACCAAGTGGTGCATCGAGGGGCCGGGCCCGAAGGTGCAATGGCAGGTCGAACTCCCGGCCCCCACGGCGGTCGCGTCGTACCGGCTGACGAGTGCCGACGACGTACCGCAGCGCGACCCGCAGGAGTGGACGTTCTCCGGCTCCGCCGACGGCACCACCTGGACCACGCTCGACAGACGCACTCTGGACGCGCCCTTCGAGAACCGCTTCCAGACCAAGGAGTTCACCTGCGCCGAGAGCGGGGCCCACCGCTTCTACCGCTTCGACTTCACACCGAAAGCGGGGGTCAGCCACTTCCAGGTGAGCGAGATCGGCCTGGCCGGCGTCGACCTCGGCGGGGACGGGGTGATGTACCTGTCGTCGCCGAGCGGGCACTCCAGGGGATCCGGCGCCGGGGCACGGTCGCGGGCCACGGGCATCTCGACTTCGGTGGACCGCGATCCCGCCACGGTCTGGCGGGTCGACCCGATCGCGCCGGAGGTCGTGTGGCAGGCCGACCTGCCCCGCGCGGTCGCCGTCACCTCGTACACGCTGACGGCGGCCCCGGACCGCCCCGAGGACGATCCTGGGCGATGGCGGCTGGAGGCGTCGCAGGACGGGCAGGCCTGGACGACCCTCGACACGCAGAGCCCCGCGGTGCCCTTCACCGGGCGCGGTGAGACCCGGACCTTCCCGATCACCGACAGCACGGCCTACCGTGCCTACCGACTCACCCTGACACCCCGCGCGTCGTCCGACGGCATCCAGATCGCGGAGATCGCGCTGGCGGGCAAGGACTTCGACACGCGCACCCTGCGGACGGTCGTCGACTACCGGCGCTCCCTCGACTTCGTGAGCGGCCTCCACGTCACCCGCTTCGGCGCGCCAGGGCGGCGCGTCCTGCGCGAGGCCTTCGCCGGACGGTCCGCGGACGTCATGGTCTTCCGGTACACGGCGGAGCGCGCCCGGGACCTCTCCGGAGCGATAGCACTGTCGTCCGCACAGGACAAGGCCCCGACGACCGTCGACGCCGCCGCGGGGCGGATCGCGTTCAGCGGTGTCATGGGCAACGGCCTCAAGCACGCGTGCGCCGTCCAGGCGGTGCACACCGACGGCGAGCTCCGCGCGGACGGGCAGGTGCTCCGGTTCAGCGGTTGCACGACCCTGACCCTGTTCCTCGACGCCCGCACCGACTACGAGCTCGACGCCGCCGCCGGATGGCGCGGAGCCGATCCGGCACCGGTCGTCGCCAGGACGCTCGGCAAGGCAGCCGCCCGGCCCTACGGAGGACTGCGCGAGGAGCACACCGCCGAAGTGCGTGCCCTGATGCAACGCGTCGCTGTCGACTGGGGCACCTCCGGCGCCGCCGTCACGGCCCTGCCCACCGACGCACGGCTGGCCCGTTACGCGGCCGGCGGGGCGGACCCGACACTCGAGCAGACGATGTTCGACTACGGCCGCTACCTGCTGATCAGCTCCTCCCGCCCGAACGGTCTGCCCGCCAACCTCCAGGGCCTGTGGAACGACAGCAACCAGCCCGCGTGGGCCTCCGACTACCACACCAACATCAATGTGCAGATGAACTACTGGGGTGCCGAGACGACGAACCTGCCGGAGTGTCACGAGGCACTCGTACGGTTCGTGGAGCAGGTGGCGGTGCCCAGCCGCGTGGCGACCCGCAACGCCTTCGGCAAGGACACCCGCGGCTGGACCGCCCGCACCAGCCAGAGCGTCTTCGGCGGCAACGCCTGGGAGTGGAACACCGTCGCGAGTGCCTGGTACGCGCAACACCTGTACGAACACTGGGCGTTCACCCAGGACCTGGACTACCTCCGCACCGCTGCCCTCCCGATGATCAAGGAGATCTGCCAGTTCTGGGAGGACCAGCTCAAGGAACGCGAGGACGGACTCCTCGTCGCCCCCGACGGCTGGTCCCCCGAGCACGGGCCGCGCGTGGACGGCGTCATGTACGACCAGCAGATCATCTGGGACCTGTTCCAGAACTACCTCGACTGCGAGTCGGTGCTGAAGGAGGATCCCGCCTACCGGGCCAGGGTCGCGGACCTGCAGGCACGCCTCGCACCGAACAAGATCGGCAAGTGGGGCCAACTGCAGGAGTGGCAGGAGGACATCGACAGCCCCACCGACATCCACCGCCACACCTCGCACCTCTTCGCCGTCTACCCGGGACGTCAGATCACCCCCCGGACGCCGGACTTCGCGGCCGCCGCCCTCGTCTCCCTCAAGGCGCGGTGCGGCGAGAAGGAAGGCGTCCCGTTCACGGCCGGGACGGTGTCGGGCGACAGCCGCCGCTCGTGGACCTGGCCCTGGCGGGCGGCCCTCTTCGCCCGCCTGGGCGACGGGCATCGCGCCCGGATCATGCTGCGCGGACTCCTGACCTACAACACGCTGCCCAACCTGTTCTGCGACCACCCGCCCTTCCAGATGGACGGCAACTTCGGCGTCTCCGGGGCCGTGGCCGAGATGCTCCTGCAGAGCCACGACGGCGTCATCCACCTGCTGCCCGCCCTGCCGGACGACTGGAAGGCCAGGGGCTCCTTCACCGGCCTCCGCGCACGCGGCGGCTACGCGGTCGACTGCATGTGGCGCAACGGCAAGGTCACGTCGTACACCGTCACGGCCGACCGGGCCCGGAGCCCGAGCAAGGTCACCGTGCGGGTGAACGGCACGGACAGGAAGGTGACGCCGGCCAGGCCCTGAGGCCCTGAGCGTCGGAGCGGCTCCACGGAGCCTGACGTGATGAGAAGGTCGACTTCATGTCCACCTCAAGGCCGGCCCGTCCGGCCCCTCTCGCCGCCCTTGCCCTCGCCCTTGTCGCGACCCTCGGCGCCTGCGGTGACCTCCACGCCCCGGACTCGCCGACCGGCACGTCCCCCTCTCCGTCCGGCGCATCCTCGCCCAGTGCCCCCGGTGCCTCGCCCTACGGGGAACCCGGCGCCGGCGACGGCGCCCCGCACCACAACGAGAACAACGCCTACCGCCGCGAGGGCGACATGGCTCCGGCCCACGAGAAGGACGCCCGGCGGGAGGCCGACCGCATCCGCCCGGTGCTGAAGCGGCTGTGGCAGGAACGCAGGTGGGACCCCGCGAGCGTCCGGGCGGCCCTGCTCCGGCTCGGCTACGAGGAGGAGCGCGTCACGAAGGGCGGCGAACGCCTCGGTGGCACGCTCACCGTCACGGGGATGCTCGCGCGCTGGAAGGGCGACGGCTACGTCACGCCCGAGGGGACACGAGTCGCCCTGCGCGTCCACGACGACGCCTGCGTGTCTGCGTTCGTGCAGAAGTCGAACTTCGAGGTGCGGACGAACGGCCCGTACCCGGAGACGGGCTGCTTCGAGCCGCCGTACGGTCACTGAGGGGGCCGGTGCGCCTTTCCAGCCGCAAGCGGTTTCTGCGCCTGTGTCATGTTTTGTTCCGACGCGAGCGCGGCACTCGGTAACCCGCGAGCGTGCCCCCGAGAGGTGACCATCGCTGCGTGCGGCGTGCCCGACGCGCGCCGGAATCCGGCCCGGCCGCCGGGCGGAACAGAGGGTGGTCGATGACGACGATCGGCGTGGAAGAGGAGTACCTGCTGCTCGACCCGGTCACGGGCCTGCCGGTACCTCAGGCGGACAAAGTGCGCGCCGCGGCGGGCGTGGGACATCTGGTGACCGACCAGGAAGTGCAGTACGAGCTGCTCCAGGCGCAGGTCGAGGTGGCCACGCCGGTCTGCGAAACCCTGGAGGAGGTCGGCGGCCATCTGCTGCGGCTGCGGCACGCCATCGGCGTGGCCGCCGACCAGCACGACTGCCGGATCGGCGTGTGCGGGACACCACCGGTGCGGCACGGCCGGCCCATCGCCGTCACCGACCAGGCCCGCTACCGGGCCATGGTGACCCAGGCGCCGCAACTCGTGGCGGAGCAGCTCGTCAACGGCACGCACGTGCATGTGGCCGTGCCCGACCGGGAGGCGGGTGTGCAGGTCCTGAACCGGATCCGCTCCCGGCTCTCGACGCTGACCGCCATGGCGGCGAACTCGCCCCTCTGGGACGGCCACGACACGGGCTTCGCGAGCTGGCGCACGGTGATCTTCAACCGGTGGCCGGTCAGCGGCATGCCCCCGCACTTCCACGACGTCGACGACTACGACCGGCGCGTGGCACGGCTGCTGGAATCCGGTCTGATCTCCGACGTCGGTCAGCTCTACTGGCAGGCTCGCCTCTCGGCCACGTACCCGACCATCGAGGTGCGGTGCCTGGACGTCCAGCTGCGCGCGGACGAGGCGGTCATGCTCGCCGCTCTCGTCCGGGCCCTGGTGGAGACCGCCCTGGCGGAGGCCGCCGCCGACACACCCGTGCCCGACTGCGCGCCGGAACTGCTCCAGGCCGCCATGTGGCATGCCGCCCGGCACGGACTGGGCGACACCCTCGTCGACCCGGGCGGCGCACCGCACCGCGCCGGCGACGTGCTCTACGAGTTCCTGCGGCACGTCGCTCCCGCCCTCGACGCAGCCGGTGACTCCCGGCAGGTCACCTCCCTGATCCACCGGCTGCTGCAGGACGGGACCGGTGCGGACCGGCAGCGCGCCGCCCTCGCCCAGGGAGGTCTGCGCGCGGTCACCGAACTGGTCAGCGGCCAGAGCACCATGCCGTGACGCCGCGGACCCCCTCCTCAGGCCGCGGCGGCGAACGCGGCGGAGACGGCGGTGTCCACGCGCGCGTGCACGACCAGTCGCGTGCCGCCGGTGCCGGCGTCCGCCTCGAGCGCGCGACGGGTGGGCGCGCTGTGCGTGGCCACGGACAACAGCGTGCCCAGCCCGCCGCACAGGCGGTGGACCCGGAGGACCGCGCTGACCACCGAGCCCCGGGCGGCCGGCTCGTCGAGGACGATGACGACGGGGGCGGGCCGGTAGGCCTGGACGAGATCGCTGATCTTCTCGACGAGCGTGGCGCGCCCGCCGACGCCGGGGTCCTCGTGGACCGTGATGACGAGGACTCCATGATCGAGCGAATGGGACAGCAGCACAGCCTCCGTGCCTCCGTTTCCTTCGTCGGCGGGTCGTTCCGCCGTGGAAGTACCCGGAGGCGGCCCGTCGAAGCCTCGCGGAGCCGGTGCCGCTGACGGCGGCTCCTCGTCGCCGGGGATCGCCGGCGGGTCTCTGAGACGCCGTTTCGCGGGTAACCGTCCAGTGCGGTGAACGGAGGTGAGACCGATGGAGCGCAACGGTGAGGGCGGCCGGCGCATGCTCGCGGAGCTGCTGGAGGCCAGCCATCTCATGCCGATCGAGCTGCTCCCGGCCAAGGCGAACGGGTGCGCCCGCGCGGCCTCCTTCCACCAGGTACTGATCTACGTCGCCGATCTGCAGCGCAACCTCCTGCGCCTGGTCCCCGGGGACGACGCGGCGGAGCACGGGCACGACACGGAGCTGCACGTCGAGGGGACGGTCGCCGGGCGGGCCTACCAGTACGGCGGCGTCCTGCCCGCCGCACCCCCGGGCGGCGGCGTCTTCCAGTGGTGGGTGCCGCTGCTGGACGGGACGGAACGCATCGGGCTGCTGCGGGTGAGCAGCGAGCACAACGACGCCGACACACGCGCGGACATGGAGGCGCTGGCGGCACTCATCTCCCTGATCATCGTCAGCAAGAGGGGCACCAGCGACGCACTGGCCAAGCTGGTGCGCACACGGCAGATGAGCGTGTCCGCGCAGATGCAGTGGAACCTGCTGCCCCCGCGCACCTACGCCGACGGCAGGGTGACGATCTCCGCGTCCCTGGAGCCGGCCTACGACATCAGCGGCGACGTCTTCGAATACGCCGTCGACGGACCCCTGGTCCATCTGACGATCTTCGACGCGATGGGCCACGACACGGCGGCCGGCCTCTCCGGAGCTCTCGCCCTGGGCGCCTGCCGCAATGCCCGCCGCCAGGGCGCGGGCCTCGTGGAGAAGGCCGAAGCCGTCGAAGCCGCCCTCCTGGAGCAGTACGACCACCGGCGCTACGTCACCGGAGTCCTGGCCACCCTCGACACCGGCACCGGCGTCCTGCAGTGGGTCAACCGCGGCCACCATCCGCCGATCATCATTCGCGACAACCGCTGGACCAGCCATCTCGCCTGCCCGCCCGGCCACCCGATGGGCACCGACCTCGGTCTGCGCACGCTCGTGTGCGAGGAACACCTCCAGCCGGGCGACCGCATCGTCCTCTACACCGACGGCATCACCGAGGCGCGCCGCTCCGGTGACCGGGAGTTCGGCCTGGCGCGCTTCACCGACTTCCTCATCCGCCACCACGCCGACGGACTGCCCGTCCCCGAGACGCTGCGCCGCCTCGTCCAGGCCGTCCTCGAGTACCACGACGGCCGCCTCCAGGACGATGCCACGGTCCTGCTGTGCGAGTGGATCGGTCCGCATCTGGAGCCGGCCGACACCGCGGCCGGCCTCGCGGGTGTGTCGTCGACCCGCCTCCCTACGGCTGCTGCCGGCGCACCATCTCGTTGATCCAGACGGGCGCGTACGGCGAGGTGCAGCCCGGGGACGTCGGGTAGTCCTTGAGCACCTCCAGGCGCTCACCGATGTCGATCGCCCGGGCCCGCAGCTCGGGACGCTCGATGCCGATGCGGGCCAGGCAGTGGTTCATCGCCCACTGCAGCCGGTCCGGGGCGTCCTTCATCTCCGCCTCGATGACGTCGAGCAGCCCCGCGAGGTCAAGGCCCTCGGGCCTCTTCGCCACCCGCTCTGTGGTCAGCGCCCAGCCGGCGCTCGCGACCACGGGATCCGGATCGGCGGTCCAGGCCAGGCGCAATTCCTCGCAGTGCGGGCTCTTCCTCACCACGTAGTTCACGAGCCAGTCGTGGACCTTGGGGGCGCGCGCCCGGCGCAGCATGTCGTCCAGCTCGTCCCGCCCGAACGCCTTCGGGCGGCAGATCAGGAGCGCCAGCAGCCTCGCCGCCGTGTCGTCCGTCTCCCAGAGCCGGCGGGCGAGGTCCTGCTGCGTCTTCAGCCGCTTGGCGAGCGCGCGCAGCTTGCCGAGGTTCACGCCGTGATCGTCGCCGTGCCGCTCGTTCACCGCACGCGCCTTCGGGTCCTCCAGCGCGGCCAGCTCGGCCATCACCTCGGCGACCGTCGTCCCCGTCCGTGTCGTCCCGGCCACCTCGGCCTCCTGCCCTGCTCGTGGGGGACTCACCCTACGGCGGAGCGGACGCCCTGTCCTCGCTCGGTCGGACGGGCCTGTCCTCACGTGGTCAGACGGGGAGGACGAACGGAGGGTGCGCGCCGTTGAGGTAGTAGTCCCCGACGTCCCGCAGCCGGTGGCCCACGGGCTCGTACAGGGTGTGGGTCCGGGCGTTGCGCCAGAACCGGTCGAACCCCAGCCGTGCGGACGCGGAGCGGGCACCGATGATGTCGAGGGCGCGGGCGGTGGACTCCTGGGCCGCCCTGGACGCGGCGGCTTCGGCCATGGCCACGAGGACCGAGATCTCCGCGTAGTCCTCGTAGGTGAGGTCCTCGCCGTCGGCCAGCCCGCCCTGCACCGCCTGGCACGCCTGCTCGGCGAGGGCGGAGGCGGAGCGGGTGAGCACGGTGAGCTCCCCGTACGCCGTGAGGACGTGCGGGTCCTGCGGGGTGCCGGCCGGCCACTCCGGGTGCCAGTGCGAGTGGCCGGTCCTGCTGTACTCACGGGCCTCGGAGAGCACGCCCTCCGCCATGCCGAGCCGGAGCTGCACCGACAGGAGGCGACCGACCGGCGAGACGAGGGCGGTCAGGGGTGACAGGACCTCTTCGTCCGCCGACAGGGAACCGAGGACGTCCGCGGTGGGGACCGGTACCGCGTCGAACTCCGCGCTGCCGCCCGCCGCCAGCCGCTGGCCGAAGGGATCGGCGTCACCGTCGACGACCACTCCCGGGAGGGTCGGATCGACCACGAGCACGAGGGGTTCGCCGGTGCCGGCCCGCACCGCCCGTACGGCGAGCCGGTCGGCGACCAGGACACCGGCGGCGTAGCTCTGCCTGCCGTTCAGCACGTACCCCCGCGTGTCCTTGGTGAGCATCAGCGCCGGTTCCTGGCGGGCCAGGCCGCCGCCCCAGCACCACTGCTCTGCCGCGGACCGCCGCTGGAGCCGGGCGGCGAGGGCGGGTTCGGCGAAGAACCGGGCGCTCCAGGACAGGAAGTAGTGACAGCCGAGGAGCCGGCCTATGGCGCCGTCCGCCGCCGCGATCTCCCGGACCACGGCGTAGGCCTCGGCCCAGTCCGCGCCGCCGCCCCCGAGTTCGGCGGGGACCAGCAGTGTCAGCAGCCCCGATTCGCGCAGCCGGGACACCTCGTCGAACGGGGGCTTGCCCGCCTGGTCCCGGGCCACCGCGTCGGTGGCCAGGTCGTCCGCCGTCTCGCGGGCCACCCGCAGCCAGTGCGCTCGGCCGGGCCCGCGCTGGTCGGACTCCATGTCGGGGCCGGACGGCGCCGGGGCAACGCCCATCGCAGGACTCTCCTCAAGTACGTTTGCGGAGCGGGGTGTTGAGCCTCACGGGCGGGAAAGATGTGTGGGCCATGCGCATCATCCTGCGCAGTGACGACACGCCCCGTCAATACTTTCCTAGTAATTCGATAGGGAAAGTAGGGAACGGCGGTGCACGGCCGGCCTGGCCTTGAGTCGCTGGAGGGGCGTGGGCGGCGGCACACGGGTGGCCCCTCGTCCCGGTCGCGTCCGGCGCCACCGCCCTGCGCAACACCCTCGACCTCGCGCGGCAGGCCGAGCAGTTCGGCTACAGCCGCTACTGATTCGCCGAGCACCATCTAAACCCGGGCGTCGCCGGGACCTCACCCGCCGTCGTACCGGCCCTGACCGCCTCCGCGACCTCCGTCATCCGGATCGGCTCGGGCGCCGTGCAACTCGGCCACCGCACCGCCCTGTCCACCGTCGAGGAGTTCGGTCTGATCGACGCCCTGCACCCGGGCGCCTCGATCTGGGCGCGCCGAGGTCGCCGACCGCATCGACACCCAGTTCGTCGGCTCGCCCGGACGCGTCGCCGACCGGCTCGAACAAGTGCGAGAGGCCACCGGCGCCGACGAGCTGATCATCACGACCATCACGCACGACCACGCCGACCGGGTGCGCTCCTACCGGCTCCTGGCGCAGGAGTGGCAACGCCGGTGACCCCTCGGACGGAACCTAGTAGCTGTCGTAGCCGGGCTTGCCGGTCGGCCGGTAGACGCCCACGACGGTGCCGCTCTTGGTCGTCGAGACACAGACCGGTTCCAGAGCGGTGGGGACGGCGCCGTCGGCGAACAGCCGCTTGCCGGTGCCGATGATCACCGGATGGATGGTCAGCCGGTACTCGTCGACCAGGTCGTGCCGCATGAGCGTCTGCGCGAGGTCGCCGCTGCCGACGACGTTGATGTCACCGCCGTCGGACGCCTTCAGTTCGCGCACGGCGTCGGCGACGTCACCCTCCAGCAGTGTGGAGTTCTCCCATTCCAGGGACGTCAGCGTCCGGGACGCCACGTACTTGCGCATGCTGTTCATCCGCTCGGTGAACGGGTCGCCGGGATCGGCGGTCGGCCAGTACGCCGCGAAGATGTCGTACGTCTTGCGGCCGAGCAGCATGGCGTCGGAGGGCTCGTACCAGCCGGCGATCGCCGCGCCTACCTCGTCGTCGGACACCGGCTTCTGCCAGCCGCCGTGCTCGAAGCCGCTCTCGGCGTCCTCGTCCGGACCGCCCGGCGCCTGCATGACGCCGTCCAGCGACAGGAACGTGCAAACGATGATCTTGCGCATGATGCGCTCCCTTCGTGTTCGACGGGTGGACTGCGCGACCATCGGAAACTCATCGGCGGGCCGTCGCGGCGGCACGGCGTCACCGCCTGCGGTGCCCCGGCTTGAACGGGCCGGTCGCGGGAGCCACGCACATGTCCACGACCGTCCTGGGGCCGGCCGCGGAGCCGGCCATGCAGAGCCGTCCGCCGCGGTCGCGCAGATCGAGGGAGAACCGTATGGCGGTGCCCGACCTCCGAAGGCCGTGGATGCGCTCGTCGGTGTAGCCGAGATCGTTCAGCACCGTTCCGACGTCGGTGGGCGAGGGATTCTTCAGATCCCACAGGGCCCGGGTCACGCGCTCCTCATGGAGGTGCCCCGCGCACCAGTCACGAGCGTTGAGCTCCACCTCCGGCCCGGCCGTGGGGGCGATCGGCTCGACCGCGTCGCTCGGCGGCGTCTCCTGCGCGCCGGGCGGCAGGGTGTCCGCAGGCCCGGACGGGGGCGCCTGCGGCGGGCCTTCGGCCGGGCAGGTCTGCGCGACCTCGTCCAGCATCTTCGAGAAGGCCGTACCGGGCCGGTCCCCGGCGCCGTCGAGGCCGGCGTCGGTGCTCGTGCTCTCGGTGCCGCACGCGGCGAGTCCCACGATGGCGACAACCGCCGTCACGAGTGTCATGCGCGAGCGGCGCAGGGTGTGGGCGGCCGTGCCGACCAGCTCGGAAGATCGTCTCATGCGCCCAGTATTCGAGCGGGCCACGAGGGCGACATGAGTGTTCCTACTCAGGTGAACAGGGGCAGTCGCTCAGCCTGGTGACAGACGCACGCGGCGCCCGGGCCCGGCGTCCCTCGATGCGGTCACGACCTGACCTCATCCCGTGCGACGGTGAGGGCGCAAGCCGCCCGGATAACCTGGACCGCGGGTCGGCACCCCACTCGAAGGCCGAGGTGCTCCGATGACCGTGCTCGACGCCCGGGCGCTCAACCGCGCCACCCTCGCCCGGCAGCTGCTCCTCGAGCGCGCCGGCCTGCCGGTCCTCGACGCCGTCGCGCACCTGTCCGGTCTGCAGGCGCAGGAACCGCAGGAGCCGTTCCTCGGGCTCTGGTCGCGGCTGCGGGCCTTCGACCCGGCGGAGCTGTCGGACCTGCTCACCGGGCGGCATGTCGTGCGCACCCACCTCATGCGCCGCACCGTCCATCTCGTCACCACCGACGACGTCCTGGCCTGGCGCGCCCGCCACGACGGCATGCTGCGCCAGCGGGTCCTCGGTGTCTACCGGCGCGAGCTCGACGGCGTCGACCTCGACGAACTCGCCGCGGCGGGCCGGGAGATCCTGGCCGACGGCGAACCCCGCTCCATGCCCGAACTCGCGCGAGCCGTCGCCGACCGCTGGCCCGCGGCGGGGCCCCGGCCCCTGGGCGAGATGCTGGTCGCCGCCCTTCTCCCCACGGTCCAACTCCCGCCGCGCGGCCTGTGGCGCACCAGGGCGGGAGTGCGCTACGCACTGATCTCCTCCTGGCTGGGACGCGACATCGACCCGCCCGCCCCGGACGGCTCCGACCCCGTGGGCCAGGACCTGGTACGGCGCTACCTGACGGCCTACGGCCCGGCCGCCTCGGCCGACCTGCGAGCCTGGTGCGGCCTCGCCGGGCTGCCCGGCGCGGTCTCCGCCGTGCGCGAGGAACTCGTCGCCTTCCGCGACGAGCGCGGCCGCGAACTGCTCGACCTCCCCGACGCGCCCCGCCCC
>NZ_JAIGQA010000094.1:0-30165 GCF_019733245.1 Streptomyces sp. WAC04114 | reverse complement strand
GGAGGGGCGGTAGGGGCCGCCTCGCCCCTCCCCACCCTCGCGCCGGGCGCGGGGCCGCCCGCCCGGGGTCGTCGCCGAGGCGGGCGGCCTCGTGCCGCAGGCGGGGCAGGGCGGTAGGGGCCGCTCGACTCGTGCTCGGGTCGGCGGGCTGCCCGGCCGTGGTCCCGCTGCTGATGACCTACGTCGGCACGCACCGCGGTTGGTGTCGTCCTCGTGGGCAGGGCGTACCCCCGTGCAAGGGCCCTGGGGCGTCACTGAGGCCCGGGCCACGCCAGACCCCGGCAGCCGACCGGGCACCGCTCCTTTCGCCCCTTAAGCCCCGCCCGCCGCCCCAGCCCCGTCCGCCGCCAGACCCTGTCCGCCGATCGGGCGGATCCGCGCAGCCGTTCGGGGCCCGTTCGCGTGGGAGTCGTCTCGCGGCCCCCGCCGCTCGGAATGTCACATCATCATGCGACTCTGCACGCCCGCTCATCTCTGCCTGGCTGTGGCAGCGGCGGCCGCCGCCCTGCTCCCCGGCGCTCTCCCGGCGCACGCGGACGCCCCGGTGCCCTCCTGTGCCGCGCCCGACGACCACACCTTCCCGCTCACCACCCGCATCCATGGCGGGCCGGACACCTACACGGCCGGGGGCGGGTTCGGGACCTGGTACGTCGACCTGACCAACACCACCGACCGGACCTGCACCGGGATCCACCCCGTCGTCGTGCTCATCGACGACAAGCGGGCCCTGGAACCCTCCCAGCCTCACCTCGAGTTCTTCGAGGGCGGGCAAGCCCACCCCGTGCGGTTCGAGAAGACCGGCGAGGACGAACTCGTCGGGGCGTTCGCCGACGAGGAGGACCGGTTCGCCGGGTTCACCGTCGAGCCGGGCGGGACCGTCACCGTGAAGGTGCGGCTCTCGCTCACCTCGGACGCCGTGCCCAACGACGTCACGGCCAACGCCGCGGTGGTGCAGCGGCACGACGACGACGGCGACTGGGTCGGGCAGTCCAACGACTACCGGTTCGGGATCGACGACGGTGAGGCGGGGACCGACACCGGCACGGACACCGACACCGGCACGGACACCGACACCGGCACGGACACCGACACCGACACGGGCACGGAACCCCGCCCCGACTCCAGCGCCTCCGTCCCGCCCCGCGAGGACCGGTTCCCCTTCGCGGAGGAACTGGCCCGCACCGGCACCGGCACTCAGGTCGCCGCGGCGGCCGCGGCCCTGCTGCTCACCGCCGGCGGGGTACTGCTCGTCGCACGCCGCCGCCGCTGAGCAGGCCGTCCCGTCAGTCGGGACGCCGCACACGGGCCATTCCGCATGATCCCGCCACTGTTTAGGCTGGGTCGCACGCAGGACCGCGTACGGCAGGAGATCCCGCACATGGCAGACCGCAAGCCCATCGAGTCCTGGCTCACCGACATGGACGGTGTGCTCATCCACGAGGGCGTACCGATCCCCGGAGCCGACGCCTTCCTGAAGAAGCTGCGCGAGTCGGGGAAGCCCTTCCTGGTCCTCACCAACAACTCGATGTACACCCCGCGCGACCTGCACGCCCGGCTGCGCCGCATGGGCCTGGAGGTGCCGATCGAGTCCATCTGGACCTCGGCCCTGGCCACCGCCCAGTTCCTGGACGACCAGCGGCCGGGCGGCTCGGCGTACGTCATCGGCGAGGCCGGGCTGACCACCGCGCTGCACGACATCGGCTACATCCTGACCGACCACGAGCCGGACTACGTCGTCCTCGGGGAGACCCGTACGTACTCCTTCACGGCCCTGACGAAGGCGGTGCGGCTCATCCTCGGCGGCGCCCGGTTCATCTGCACCAACCCCGACGAGACGGGCCCCTCCTCCGAGGGCCCGCTGCCCGCGACCGGCGCGGTGGCCGCACTGATCACCCAGGCGACCGGCAAGAAGCCGTACTTCGCGGGCAAGCCGAACCCGCTGATGATGCGGACCGGGCTGAACGCCATCGGGGCGCACTCCGAGACCAGCGCGATGATCGGCGACCGCATGGACACCGACGTGCTGGCCGGCATGGAGGCCGGGATGCAGACGTTCCTGGTGCTCACCGGCCTGACCCGGCCCGAACAGGTCGAGGGCTTCCCGTACCGGCCGTCACAGGTCGTGGACTCGATCGCGGACCTCGTCGACCGGGTCTGACCCGGTCCGACCTCGGAAAGCGGCCCGTCGCGCCCAAACCCGTCGTCACCCGTCCGGAGCAGCCGCCGCTTCCCTGAGGATGCGGCGGCCCACCGCGCGGGGGAGGCTCCAGACGTCTGGAGGTTCACGATGGGTTCCCTGAAAGTCACTGTCTGTGCCGGCGCCCTGGCCGTCGTCGCCCTCGCCCCGGCGGCGTACGCGGCGGACACGGCGAGCGTCTCGGTGACCCCGGCGGCCCCCGCCCCCGGCAGTGACATCACACTCCGCGTCACCGGCTGCGCGCAGCGGACGGCCGTCGCCGTCTCGGCGGCGCTCGTCGCGGACGCCCGGCTCACCGTCACCGGCGCACGCGAACTCGCCGGCGAGAGCCGGGTCCGCTCCACGGCCGAGGCGGGTTCGTACGCCGTGCGGGTCACCTGCGGTGCCACGCGGCAGACCGGCACCCTCATCGTCCGGGACGGCGATGCGCGACGGCCCGATGCGCCACCCGCCCCCGCGCCGGGCGGCCGACCGCCCGCACCCGGCGCCGCTGCCGGAATGGGCGGTCACATGCCCGCGCCCGACGCCGCCCCCGGAACGGGCGGGCAACTGCCCGCGCCCGGCGCCGCCGACGGAAGCGGTCGCCTGCCCGCCCCCGACGGCGGCGGCCAGCCGTCCGCTCCCGGCGTCGACGGAGAACCGTCCGCCCCCGAAGCCGACGCAGACGCATCCCTCTCGCACCGGCCCAGCGCCCCGGCCTCGCCCGTCGCCCCCGTCCAGGCGGGCGGTGGCGGTGCCGCCGAGCTCGTCGCCGCCGAGGAGCGCGGCGCCGGTCCCGGTGCGGCGCAGGGGGTGACCGGGCTGGTGCTCGCCGGCGTGGCCGCGGTGGTCGTCGCGCTGCGCGGTCTGCGCCGGGGCCGCGGAACGGACTGACCATGCACGATCACGATTACCCGCAGAAGCGCTTCTCGGGCACCGGCCGGCTGCTGACCGGCATGGCCTGGGTCGTGCTGCTGCTCGGACTGTGGCTGTGGGGCCGCGAGGTCACCGAGACGCGGCACGGCATCTCGGCTCCCGCCACGGGCGACATGGCGGCGGCCGGACGCCCCCCGGACATCAAGCTGCCGCCCGAGCACCGACCGCTGGGCGACGCGCTGCCGCAGCGCGTCGACATCCCCGGGCTCGGTATCCAGGCCCCGGTGGTGGCCCGCGGTCTCGACGCACGCGGGGCGCCCGATCCGCCGCCGTACGACCGGCCGGACGTCGTCGGCTGGTACTCCGGCGGGGTCGCGCCCGGGGCGCCCGGCACCGCGCTGATGGTCGGTCACGTCGACACCGACGCCCGGCCCGCCGTCTTCTACAAGGTCAGTGCCATGCGGCCGGGCCAGACGATCCGGGTGATCCGGGCCGACGCCAAGGTCGCCGAGTTCACCGTCGAGTCCGTGCAGGTCCTCACCCGCGACCGCTTCGACGCCCACCAGGCGTACGGGCCCCGCGAATCGGGGCGGGCCGAACTGCGGCTGGTCACCTGTGGCGGCAGCTTCGACCGCACGACCCGCAGCTACACGGCGAACGTGGTCGTCTCGGCGTACCTGACGGGAACCGGCCTCTGAGGCCCAGGGGCGGTGCGACCCGGCGCCGCCCCCCCAACCCGGTCGGCGACCCGCTCCCCCTGAGGCCGCCGACCGGGCCGGTCCTCCACCGCGCGCGCACGGGCTGCGGGAGTAACCCGGCGAGCTGCGCGGGAGGCCACGGGAGTCACGGTGGGTGAATCTCTGGCCGGGGGCCGGGCATGTGCTGAGAAGACTCTAGAACCAAAGGGCCACCCCGGCCTAGAGGTTGGATAACACCAGGTCCCGATACGGTGGCGCTGCGTCATCCGCGCAGGTGGGGTTCGCCTCGTGGGTGTCGCGGGACGTATGTCAGGATTGAGACTTGGAACGCTGCACCCAAGGGGGAGTTGGATGTACGGCAGCAGGGGGGCGGGGGCGTTCGCCGGGAGGCGGATGTCCGCAGCGGTGCTGGGGGCGGCACTGCTGGTGACAGGGTGTTCCTCCTCCGACGGAGGAGACGGATCCGACAAGGGCGCCGACGCGGGCGCCGGGATCACCCAACAGCCCAAGGAAAGGGCCCCTTACTGGGTCAACCCGGACGGGACCGCCGCGCGGCAGGTCGCCGCTCTGGAGAAGTCCGGCAAGAAGCAGGACGCCGAGCAGATCCGCAAGATCGCCGAGCAGCCGGTCGCCGAGTGGGTAGGACCGGACAACCCGCAGGAGCAGACGCAGGGCTTCACCGAGGCCGCCGACAAGGCCGGCCGTACGGCCCTGCTCGTCCTCTACAACATCCCGCACCGCGACTGCGGCCAGTACTCGCAGGGCGGCGCCGCCGACGGCAACGCCTACCGGGAGTGGCTCGACGGCGTCGCCGCGGGCATCGGCGACCGGGCCGCCACGGTCGTCCTGGAGCCGGACGCCCTGCTCCACCTGGTCGACGGCTGCACCCCGGAGCAGTTCCACGAGGAGCGCTACGACCTCCTCAAGGGCGCCGTCACCAAGCTGAAGTCCCTGAAGAACACGAAGGTCTACCTGGACGCGGGCAACGCCGGCTGGCAGGACCCCGACCAGATCTTCGAGTCCCTGAACCGCGCGGGCATCGCGCAGGCCGACGGCTTCGCGGTGAACGTCTCCAACTTCTACTCCACCAAGGACTCCATCGCCTACGGCAAGCAGCTGTCCGCCAAGGTCGGCGGCAAGCACTTCGTCATCGACACCAGCCGCAACGGCAAGGGCCCCTACGGCGCCGGCAACCCTGACGAGCGCTGGTGCAACCCGCCGGGCCGCTCCCTGGGCGAGACCCCGACGACGAAGACGGCGGACCCGCTGGTCGACGCCTACCTGTGGGTGAAGCGTCCGGGCGAGTCGGACGGCGAGTGCAAGGGCGGGCCGAAGGCGGGCCAGTGGTGGGGGGACTACGCCCTGAAGCTGGCGAAGGCCACCGGCTGACGGACGGGCCCGCAGCAGCGGACCGGCGTATACGAAAGGGGCGCTCTCCTCACGGAGAGCGCCCCTTCCCGGTTGCCTGTCAGGGCACCTTGACCCACTGCGCCTTGCTCGGGGTCCCGTCGGCGTCCGTCACGAACATCATGTACCAGCCCGCCTGGACCAGGTTCCGGTTCTCCGGCACGGTCACCGTCAGCTTGTCGCCGGACGCCTTGAAGTCCAGGGCGATCGACCGCTGGTCGACGTCCGTGACGTGCGTGGCGGCGCTCGGCCGGATCAGCCGGACCTTCTTGACCCGGGAGGCGTCCGACGAGGTGAACGTCCCCGTGCCGCCGCGCTCGATGGTCTGCGGCCCGCCCGACAGCGACGGCTGGTCCCCGTCGCCGTACAGGTAGGGCGGCGTGTAGATCTCGATGCGCTGCTCGAACTCGCCCGGCTTGGTGTTGGCCTTGTCGGCGTAGAGCGAGTCGGAGCCGAAGAACATCACGCGGCCGTCGGGCAGCAGGATCGACCCGGAGTGGTAGTTGCGGCCCACGAGCGGGTCGGCGACGCGCTTGAGCTTGTTCTTCTCCGTGTCGTAGAGCCGCGCCTCGAGGATGTTGGAGTCGCCGCGGCCGCGGTAGTCCTCCGAACCGCCGGAGATCAGCACGCTGTCGTCGGGCAGGATCGAGGCGCTCGGGTAGCGCGTGCCCTTGTCCAGGGACGGGCCGTCCTCGAAGCTCGGGTTCGCCTTCTTCAGGTCGACGATCCGGGTCTTCTCGCTGGACTTCTCGGACTCGCCGACCCCGCCGCCGCCGACCACCATGTACTTCTCGTCCTGCGCCGGAGGCAGCAGCACCGTGCCGGACGTCTCCATCAGCGTGGGGTCGCTCAGGCCCGGTATCTTCGAGAACTTGTTGGTGTCGACGTCCCACACGCCCGGCTCACGGCCCACGTTGTCCGGCCCATAGCCCGCGTTGGACCCCGAGTAGAAGATCTTGCCGTTCTGCATGAGGAACAGCGCCGGGTAGGTCGGGAACTGCCGGACCTTGCCGGTGTAGGTCCACTTCTTGGTCTTCGGGTCGAACACCTCGTTCTTGCCCGGGACCAGCTGGCCGATGTCGTCGAGGCCGGAGACGCTGAGGATCTTCCCGTCGCTCAGGGTGGTGAGCGTCGGGTACCAGCGGGCCTCCTTCATCGGGTCGACCTTGATGTACTTCTCGGCCACCGGGTCGAACTCGAAGGCGTCCCGGATGCCCTGGAAGTCCTTCTTGTCGAGGGCGAGTTTCTGCGCGATGCCGTAGGTGTTCTTGGCGTCGGCGCCCTTCAGGCCGTGCACGCGGTAGTTGTCCTGCGTACCCGTCTCGTACTTCTTGCCCCGCTTCTGCGCCTCGACGTAGATCCGGCCGAGACCGGGGTCGTTGCGCAGGAACCTGCCGGTCGCCTTGTCGAAGACCTTCTTGGCGCGCGGCACGAGCACCGGGTCCTTGGAGACGAAGGTCTTGCCGTTCTTCTTGCCGGTGAACGTGGTGCCCGCGGGCAGGGTGATCGGCGCGTCCGGGTTCTCGTTGTGGACGATCATCAGGCCACCGGCCTTGGTCACGTCACCCTGGAGCTTCTCGTAGCGCTTGGTGCCGCCGGCGATCAGCAGATTGCCGTTGGCGAGCTGGGTGTGGCCGGTGCAGAACAGGTCGGCCGGTGTGGGGACCTTCTTGACGGTGCCCTTGACCGGGTCCCAGATCCGGGTGTCGAACTTCTTCGCGTCGAAGTTGTCCTGGTCGTTGCCCGACCCCGCGACGAGCAGCACCTTGCCGGTGCGCAGCAGCGCCGCGTGGATGGTGTTCTGCCGGTACTCCTCGGGGAAATCGACGATCTCCCACTTGCCGTTCGCGGCCTTGTACTCCGGCTTGTTGATTGTGTACTGGTGGTATTTCTCGGTGCTGAAGCGGTAGAGCCACGGCCCGTTCATCCCGGCCAGCGCGAGTACCACCGCCGTGCCTATCGCGAGTCGACGGGCCCGGCGGCGGCCTGCACGGTCGTTCATTCCTTACGTCCCCCAAGTCCACCAAGGGCGATCTGCATGGTCTGGTCGGATCCCCCGACCTCCCCGTGTGCGCCCGGGGTCGCGGCCCACGTGGGCTTCTGCTGCGGGGTGTGCCCGGTCTGCTGCTGCGGGATGGGCAGCGGCTGGGTCCGGGGCGTTTCCGCAGGGTCCTGCGGCCCGCCCTCGGCAGGGGCGGCGGGCTTCTTCGCGTCCTGCCGCAGCTGCCAGCGCCAGGCGAACACCGGCGAGGCGGTGATCAGCAGCGCGAACGTCGCCCAGATGATCATCGCGGGGTGGGAGTGGCCGAAGACGAAGCCCGCGGCGATCGAGGCGCCGAAGATCGCGACGAAGTACCAGTGGTAGCGGAACGTGGCGAACCAGCGGTCCGGGCTGGCCGAGTCGCCCTTGGGCGTGACCACGAACTTGCTCTTGCGGCGCAGCATGGAGTCGATCAGCGCCTTGGCGTACAGCGGCGCCGACAGCGCGGACATCACCATGCCGGCCACACCGCCGGAGCCCTCCGGCTCGTGCGGCGAGACGTTGTGCCGGCGGTTCCAGACGTACAGGCCGATCTGCAGCGCGGAGGCGTTGCCGTAGAGCATCAGCCAGACCGCCGGGTCGATGTTCACACCCGAGGCGCCCAGGCCCAGGAACAGGCAGCAGCTCAGCGCCGCCAGGATCCAGTTGAGGGCCGACATCGGGTAGAAGATGATCATCATCGTGTAGTTGAAGAGCTTGCTCGGCGGCAGCGAGTACCAGCCCTTCCAGTACTGCCCGATGATCGTCTCGTACGTCCCTCGCGACCAGCGCATCTGCTGGGTGAAGAAGTCCGTCCAGGCACTGGGGCCCTCACCGACCGCGAGCACGTCCGGCGTGTACACCGAGCGCCACTTCTTCCCCGTCGCCGGGTTCTTGTGGCGGTGCATCTCGAAGCCGGTCGCCATGTCCTCGGTGATCGAGTCGTACAGCCCGCCGATCTGCTTCAGGGCCTTGATGCGCACGGCGTTGGAGGTGCCGACGAACATCGGGGAGCCGTAGCGGTTGCCGGCGCGCTGGATCAGCGCGTGGAAGAGGAACTGCTGCGACTCGGCGGCCTTGGTGATCGGGTTGTCGTAGTTGCCGTAGACCTGCGGGCCGATGACGAAGCCGACGTCCGGGTCGCGGAAGAAGCCGAGCATCCGCTCCAGGTAGTTGGGCAGCGGCACGTGGTCGGTGTCGACCGAGGCGAAGAAGTCGTAGTTGTCGCCGTGCGCCTCGAGCCAGGCGTTGTAGTTGCCGTGCTTGGTCTTGGCGCGGTGCGGGCCCTTGGCCTGGTTCCACTTCGCGACGCCCTTGCGGGAGAAGTGGTGCACGCCGAGGCGTTCGCAGACCGCCTTCACATCGGGGTCGTCGCCCTCGTCGAGCAGCCAGACGTGCATCAGACCCCGGTGGCGGATCTTCACCGCCGCCTCCAGGGTCTTCGTCACCATCTCCAGCGGCTCCTTGCCGGGCACGAAGGAGGTGAGGAAGGCCACTCTGGTGCCGGTCTCGGGCACCACCGGGATCGGGTCGCGGGCCACCAGCGTGGCGTGCGCGTTCGACAGCACGTTCATGCAGCGGAAGAACTCGATCAGACCGATCGAGACGAGCATGACCATGTCCAGCGCGGGCAGCCAGTCGAAGGCCGGGTAGTCGCGCTCGGTCCAGTGCTCGGGCTGGAGCAGCCAGAACAGCAGCACCAGGGACAGCACCGGGGCGGCGGCCAGCATCAGGGCCACGCGTATGCGGTGCGGTTCCTGCGAGATGAGCGAGCGGTACTGCACCTTGTACGGCTTGTTCGGATCCGGCTGGGTGAGGGGACCCGCGAGCCGGCTGTAGTGCTCGTAGTCGTATCTCGGCAGCGTCTTCTTGATCCGCCGGAACGTCCCCGTCGTGCTCATCCGGTGCGAAGGCACCCTGAGCTGGGTTGTCTGGGACGGGTCGTTTTCCTGCCGGGCACCCGTGGGCCTCGACGTCATGAGTCATCCCCCCACACGCGGACAGCCGCGTGTTTCGTAGCTTCTTACCGTCTGCTCCAGGTCCCCCTCGACCTTCACAGACGTATCAATGGTGGATCGCAGTCACCACGTCATCCACACCCTATAGACACGGCAACGCGACCTTCCGGTTGCATGATGCCCCCCTTGGCATCGGTTCATGAACGGGGCCCCTACCCCCGCCCACGCCGCAACCGGTCCCGAATCCCCCCAACTGCCGCGAACACGCGACACCTTGTGCAACCAGAAAACCAGGGTTCTACGGCGTTCATCATGATCGCAAGATGCGAAACACGGTGGTTACCGGTCAAACGCGTTCATTGTGACGGGTGTGGGGAGCCTGTGGGGCCGTTGTCGACAGGCGGGCGCGAATGTTGCCGAAATGCTCCCTTATGGCCTCCTCCGCCCGCATCGAGTCCCCGGACCGCACCGCGTCGAGGATCTCCCGGTGCTGCAGGCAGGTCACCTTCGGGTCCTGCGGCTCGCCCCCGAGGTCCGTGCGGACCCGGTGGAAGGCGTCCCAGAACGCCTCCAGGACCTCGCACAGCAGCACGTTGTCCAGCCCCCGGTAGAGGGTGGCGTGGAAGGCCCGGTCGGTCTCGGCGAGGCCGGCTCCGCGCGAGGCCTGCTCTTCCATACGGTCGACGAGCGCGTCCAGTTCAACGAGGTCCGCTTCCGGTAGCCGGCCGGCGAGCCGGGACACGAGCCCCGTCTCCACCGCCTCCCTCAGCTCCAGCAGCTGGAGCAGGGAGTCCTCGCCCCGGTAGTGCCCGGCGACCGTGCGGAAGGCGAGGCCCTCGATCATCGGGGCCAGGGACATCGGGCCGACGTAGGTGCCGAAGCCGTGCCGGATCTCCACGATGCCCATCGCCTGGAGCGCCTTCAGCGCCTCGCGCACCGAGTTCCGGCTCGCGCCGAGGTACTCCATCAGCTCGGGCTCGGTCGGCAGCGGGGCCCCGGAGGCCAGCCGGCGGTCGATGATGAGCTTCTTGATCCGCTCCTGTAGGTCACGCGCTGCCATGGCGAGAGAGTATCCGGCCAATCGCGCGGTGTGCCGGGTTCCGGCCAGAGAGGCCTGCCGGGCGGTGCAATGCCGAGTGACGGGGGTGTGGGTGGCGGAGCCCCCACCGCGCGCGGCGAAGCCGCGCAGAAACGACGATGGCGGCTTGTGTTCGCGTTGTCTGCGAACACAAGCCGCCACCGGCATCGTGCGCCGCCAGGGACTCGAACCCCGGACCCGCTGATTAAGAGTCAGCTGCTCTAACCAACTGAGCTAGCGGCGCCTGCTGACGTCGTAACTCTACAGGACGCCCGGAGATGCTCCGGACCACCCGTACGGGCCCGGGAGGGGGCCCGTACGGCCGCCGTGTACATCATTCGGACCGTCAGCATGCGCGTGCGGAAGACAGTTGCGAGACTGACGACGCGCGCCCTTTGGTGCACGGGCGCCGCATTTTCCGCCGGAAGTGTGAGGGGAATCGCATGGAGTCTCCGGTATTCGAGGAAATCGACCCCGCGAGCGACTGCGACTGCCCCGGCTGCGTCCACTGGCGACGTGCCCTGCCGCATTCCTGGGCGGGACGGGCCGGCGCCCACCCGGCCGCGCACCGGGCTCTCGCCCTGGCCGCCGTGGCCTCGGCCGCACTCGGCGCGGGCCACGCCGTTCCGGCCGCCGCCGCCCCGCACGCACCCCACCGCCCGGGCATCCCCGCAGGTGACGAGCCCGATACCCCTCAGGGCGTCACAGCCCCGCTGCACGGCCCCGGAGGCCGTCCGGCCAGGCCCTCGATCGCCCCCAAGCCCACCGCCATCACCCGCTCGGAGATCATCAACCGGGCCAAGACCTGGGTCGCCGCGAAGGTGCCGTACAGCATGAGCGCCTATTGGTCCGACGGTTACCGGCAGGACTGCTCCGGCTATGTCTCGATGGCCTGGAAGCTGCCCGGAAACGAATGGACCGGCAGTCTCGCGCAGTACGGGGAGAGGATTTCCAAGGAGGAACTCCAGCCGGGTGACATTCTGCTGTTCCACAATGCGGCCGACCCCGAGCAAGGCTCGCACGTCACTATTTTCGGCGGCTGGACGGACGCCTCGCACACCTCCTACACCGCCTACGAGCAGACCCGCCCACACACCCGGCGGCAGTCCGCGCCGTACGCCTACTGGAACAACTCCGACCGGTACGTGCCCTACCGCTACAAGGGCGTCACCGCGGAGGAGCCGGTCCCCGGCAAGGACGGCGGCGAGCCGGGCGCCCCGGCCGCCACGCCGTACCCGGGAGCGGCGTATTTCGGCCCCGGCGCGAACAACAAGTACGTCACACAGCTGGGCCGCATGCTCGTCGCGCGGGGGGCCGGCGGCTCGTACGCGTCGGGCCCCGGGCCGCGCTGGACCGACGCCGACCGGCGGGCGACCCGGGCGTTCCAGACGGCGCAGGGCTGGACGGGCGCGGAGGCCGACGGGCTGCCCGGCCCGCACACCTGGGAGCTGCTGGTCACCGGCAAGGGCAAGGACGTGAAGGACGGTGCGGTCGGCCCGCCGCCCGCCTCCCACGGCGTTCCCGGCTACCCGGGGCGGGCGGTGTTCCGGCCCGGCGCGAACAACGCCTATGTCACCCAGCTGGGCAAGCAACTCGTCCGGAAGGGGTTCGGCAGGTTCTACCGGGTGGGGCCGGGGCCGATCTGGAGCGAAGCGGACCGGCGGGCCGTCGAGGCCTTCCAGCGCACCCAGGGCTGGCGGGGCGGCGCGGCGGACGGCTACCCGGGGCCGGAGACCTGGCGGCGCCTGTTCTCGTAGGCCCCTCGGTCCGCCCTCGGCCCGTCCGGGCGGTCCTTCACCGACCACTGTTGTGACGCATCTGGCGCGGAGGCTGGAGGCACGCATGAGTACGACCACTTCCCACCCGTCCGAACCCGACGGACCGGCCGACGGACCGGTCCGGCCCGCCCGGCTCATCCAGAACGAGGCCACCACCGAGATCCCCGTCCACCTGCTGTTCCGCGACGACCCCGACCCGGCGCCGGTGCCGCTGAAGCCGGCGGTCGTCGGACGCAGGCAGGGCACGGGGGAACAACCGCGCCTGCGGCGCCCGGCGCTCACCGCGCCCAGGCGCCCGGTGCCGCAGGTCGATCCCGACCTGGCGGAGCGGCCCGCGCGGGTGCTGCCCGGCGCGGTGGGCCTATTGGCCGGAGCCTGCGGCGCGGCCGGGTGCGTGGCGACCTCCTGGTGGGCCGGGGTGCTGCCGCCGCTCGCGGTGGAGGCGCTGCGGCTGCCCGTCCACGCCGGGGCCGGGCTCGGCCTCGCGCAGTGGGCGGCGTACGCCGGGGCCGGGGCGCTCGGGCTGTTCGGGCTCGGCGGGCTCGCCCGGGGCCGTACCGGACGGGCCTGGGTGCTGGACCTGTTCGGCCGCTACCGGGGGACCGTCCGGCGCTCCGGCCTGCTGTGGGTGAACCCGCTGCTGCTGCGCCGCCGGGTGGACGTGCGGCTGCGGCACTGGCGCAGCGAGCCCGTGCCCGCGGCCGACGGGAACGGGGTCGCGCTGCGGGTGGTCGTCCTGGTGGTGTGGCGGGTGCGGGACACCGCCCGGGCCGTGCTGGGCGTCGAGGACCACGAGGCGTACTTGCGCGAGTGCGTCGAGGCGGGGCTGGCGCGGGTACCGGTGGAGATGCCGGGCGGGCCGAGGGGGGCCGGGGACGCGGCGGGCGAGGTGCTGACCCGGCTGGTGGCGGCGGACGCGGCCCCGGTCGGCCTGGAGGTGTTTTCCGTGCAGCCGGTGCGCGTGGAGTACGCCCCCGAGGTCGCCGCCGCGATGCACCGCCGCCGGATCGCCGCGCTGGACGCCCAGCACCGGGCGAGCGTGCTCACCTCGGTCGTGGACTCGGTGGAGGACACGGTGACCCGGCTGACCGTGCGGGGCCTGGTGGAACTCGACGACTACGAGCGCAAGGCGCTGGTGAAGGACCTGACGGTGGCGTTCTGTGCCGGCCGGGGCGAAACAGCTCCGTGATTGGTATGGACATGTTCAACAACCGCCCATAATCTCGAACTTGGTCTAGACCTACACGCACAGCTCACCGAACTTCCCCCACGTTCTCCAGGAGCGGCAGCATGCGTACAAGGACCAAGTTGTCGGCAGCCGCGGTGGGACTGGCCACGACCGGAGCCCTCGTGCTCTCCTCCGGCGGTGCCAGCGGCCACGGCTACACCGACCTCCCCATCAGCCGGCAGAAGCTCTGCCAGAACGGCACCGTGACCAACTGCGGCTCGATCCAGTGGGAGCCGCAGAGCGTCGAGGGCCCGAAGGGCTTCCCCGGCTCCGGCCCGGCCGACGGGCAGATATGCAACGCCGGGCTCGGCCACTTCAGCCAGCTCAGCGCACCGCGCACCCCCTCCGGCGGCGCCTGGCCCGCCACGAAGGTGACGGGCGGGCAGAACTACACGTTCCGCTGGCAGTTCACGGCCATGCACGCCACGACCGACTTCAAGTACTACGTCACCAAGCCCGGCTGGAACCAGAACCACAACCTGGCCCGGTCCGACCTCAACCTCACCCCGTTCTTCACCGTGCCGTACAACGGGCAGCGCCCGCCCGCCACGCTCTCCCACAGCGGCAGGCTGCCGACCGGGCTGAGTGGGCGTCACGTCATCGTGGCCGTGTGGACGATCGCCGACACGGCCAACGCCTTCTACGCGTGCTCGGACGTCACGTTCTGAGTCCTGCCGAACCTCTGAGCTTCTCTTGAGTCACCGCCGCGGCCGGTGTGGGTAAGTTCCTGCCACGCCGGCCGCTCCAAGGCCGCCAGGGCCTCGGGGGAGCTCATGGAAATCTTGTTCTACATCGTGCCCACGCTCATGATCGCGGTTGCTTCCTGTGCCGTGGTCGTGGTGATCCGCCGCTCCGTGCGGATCAGCCGCGCCTGGAGCGGCGGCCTGACCGCCGAGGCCCGCTGTCTGCGGACGTACACCACGACGAGTGGGGGCGGCGACAGCTCGGTGCGCACCACTCTGCACCACGTCTACGAGTTCACCACCCGCGACGGCCGGGGTGTCCGCTTCGAGGAGCGTGGCGGGCCGGGGACGACCCTCGAGGGCGACATCGTCACCGTGCACTACCCGGCGGACCGCCCGGAGCACGCCACGGCCAGGCCCCCGGCGCAGGGGAAGCTCGTCGCGGGCACGGGATGCCTGCTCGCCTTCCTCGGCACGTTCATCCTCTTCGCCGCCGGCTTCATGGTGGTGACGTACACGATGTTCTCCGCCGCGGGTGACTTCCTGCAGCCGTAGCGCTCCACATCTGACGATCCGTCAACTACCGTGCGCCTCCATGGACTCACCGGCGAGCACGGTCGCGGAACTCATCGCCGCCCGCTGGGGCGACCACCGCCCCGGCCTGCGCTGCGAGGACCGGACGCTGACGCACCACGAGGCCGCGGCGGGCGCCGCGGCCCGCGCGGCTCTCCTCACCGACCTCCTCCCGCCGGCCGCCGAACCCCACCTCGGCGTGCTGCTCGACAACACCCCCGAGTTCCCGCTGTGGCTCGGCGCCGCGGCCCTGGCCCGTGCGGCCGTCGCCGGGATCAACCCCACCCGCCGCGGCGCCGAGCTCGCCCGCGACATCCTCCACACCGAGTGCCGCGTCCTGATCACCGAGCGGTCCCACCTGCCGCTGCTGGAGGGCCTGGACCTGCCCGGAGTACCCCTGCTGGTGACGGACACGGCCGAGTACACCGAGCTCCTCACCCGCTACGCCGGTGCCCGCCCGGACCCCACCCGCGCCACCCCGCGCGACCGCTTCCTGCTCTACTTCACCTCCGGCTCGACGGGCGCCCCCAAGGCCGCGCTCTGCTCCCAGGGCCGCCTGGCCGCCGCCGGGCGCTCCCTGGCGGACCAGTTCTCCTTGTCCCCGGGACGACGTCCACTACGTCTGCATGCCGATGTTCCACGGCAACGCGGTGATCGCCGACTGGGCCCCCGCGCTGGTGACCGGTGCGACGGTGGCGCTGCGCCGCCGCTTCTCGGCGTCCGGGTTCCTGCCGGACGTGCGCCGGTACGGGGCGACGTACTTCACGTACGTGGGCCGGGCGATCCAGTACGTCCTCGCGACCGCGCCGCGAGCGGACGACCGGGACACCCCCCTGCGCCTGGGCTTCGGCACGGAGGCGGGAGCGGTGGACGCGGCGGCCTTCGAGCGGCGGTTCGGGGTGCGGCTGGTGGAGGGCTACGGCTCGTCGGAGGGCGGGGCGGCGATCCCGTGGTCGCCAGGCACCCCGCCGGGCGCGGTCGGCCGGGCGGCACCCGGGCTCGTCGTCCTCGACCGGGAGACCCGCCAGGAGTGCCCGGCGGGCGTCTTCGACGAGGCGGGGCGGCTGCTCAACGGGGACGAGGCGATCGGCGAACTGGTCAACCGCGGCCCCAGCCCCTTCGAGGGCTACTGGCGCAACCCTCCGGCGGAGGCGGAGCGCCGCAGGGACGGCTGGTACTGGACGGGCGACCTCTTCTACCGCGACACCGACGGCTACCTCTACTTCGCCGGACGCACCGACGACCGCCTCCGCGTGGACGGGGAGAACCTGGCGGCCGCGATGATCGAGAACATCCTGGCCCGCTACGAGGGTGCTCAGGCGGTGTGCGTGTACGCCGTCCCGGACCCGGTCACCGGCGACCAGGTCATGGCCACGCTCGCCGGCACCTTCGACCCGCTGTCCTTCGCGGAGTTCCTGCTCGCCCAGCCGGACCTGGGGACGAAGATGGCGCCCCGGTTCGTGCGCGTGGTGGAGTGGATGCCGGTGACGGCGACGAACAAGATCCGCCGGGCGGAGCTGCGCGGGGAGGGCCTTCGCTGCCCGGACCCGGTGTGGTGGCGGAGGCCGGGGGAGGGCACGTACCGCAGGCTGACCGATGCAGATCGCGAAAACGCCGAGGGGCCTCTCGCTCCCACGAGAGGCCCCTCATCCGTGCGCCGCCAGGGACTCGAACCCCGGACCCGCTGATTAAGAGTCAGCTGCTCTAACCAACTGAGCTAGCGGCGCATGACCCTCGCCTGCCGCCGGAATCGTGTTCCGCGGCGGGCGACGGAGAAAATACTACCCAATGCCGAGGGGTGCTCCGGACCACCCGGGCGAGGGCCGGGGCGACGCCGAGGAGATCATGCCGAAGGCTCTAGATCGCCATGGAGAGCAGTACCGGTGCCGCGTGGCGGTTGAGGGCGTCGGCGGCCTGGCGCAGGCGGTGGGCGTGCTCGAGCGGGAGGGACAGGGCGAGGCAGCCGACGGAGGAGCCGGCCGTGATCGGGACGGCCGCGCAGACCGTGCCGACCGCGTACTCCTGCAGGTCCAGGACGGGCACGGTCGGCGGCTGGGCCTCCAGGCGGGAGAGCAGGAGCCGGTCGCTGGTGATGGTGCGCGAGGTGAGGCGGGCCATCTTGTGCCGGGCGAGGTGGTCGCGGCGCCCGGCGTGGTCGAGCTGGGTGAGCAGGCTCTTGCCGATGGCGGTGGCGTGCGCCGAGGAGCGGAAGTCGACCCACTCGTTGACCGCGGGCGTCGACGGGCTGTCGGCGTACTGGGTGATGCTGATCTCGCCGTCGACGTACCGGCTCATGTAGACGGCGGCGCCGACCGAGTCGCGCAGCCGGTCGAGGGTGCGCTGGAGCTTGTCGCGCAGGGCCTGCTCGCGGTGCTGGGCGGAGCCGAGGCGGGCCAGGGTCTCGCCCGTGACGTACGCGCCGTCGGTGATCTGCTCCACGTAGCCCTCGCGGCGCAGCATGCGCAGGAGCGCGGTCAGTCGCTCCGGTGCGATGCGGGTGTGCAGGGCTATCTCGGCGTCGGTGACACCGCTGGTACCGCGCGCCACCGTCTCCAGGACGCGCAGGGCTTCCTGGGCCGAGTGGTACGGGGTGGTCGGCTCGTGCTTCAGCGCCACGGTGGTCTCCCCCTGCGCTTGCTGTAGGGCCGTAATCCGGTCAGTGAACCTCTTCCAGGTTAACCGGCAAAAGGCTTGCGGGAAGCGGGGGTTGACAAGATTCCCGGGGCCCCGGACTGGGGCAATGGCACTCTGGCATATGCCAGAGGCATGCCCCAGTCCTCCCTTCCGTGAGGGGTCGGGTGTTGTGCCTGCTCACGGGCCGTAGTCACAGCACTGCGCTGAGGAACTCCCGTGTCCGGTCCAGCTCCGGGTCGCTGAAGATCTTCTCCGGCGGTCCCGACTCGATGATCCGGCCCGAATCGAACATCAGCACCTGATCGGAGATGTCCCGGGCGAAATTCATCTCGTGGGTCACACAGAGCATCGTGATGTCCGTGGAGCGGGCGATGTCCCTGAGGACGTCGAGGACGCCTGCGACCAGCTCGGGGTCGAGCGCGGAGGTCACCTCGTCCAGGAGCAGCACCTGCGGCCGCATCGCCAGGGCCCGGGCGATCGCCACCCGCTGCTGCTGGCCGCCGGAGAGCTGCGCCGGGTGCGCGTCGCACTTGTCGGCCAGGCCCACCATGTCGAGCAGGCCCTTGGCCCGCTCCACCGCCTCGTCCTTGGACATGCCGAGGACCGTGACCGGCGCCTCGGTGATGTTCCGCAGCACCGTCATGTTCGGGAACAGGTTGAACTGCTGGAAGACCATCCCGATCTTCTTGCGGACCTCGCGGACCTGCTTGTCGGAGGCCGGGAACAGCTGCTGCCCGTCGACCGTGATCGTGCCCTCGTCGGGCTTGAGCAGGGTCATCAGCAGCCGCAGGATCGTCGTCTTGCCGGATCCGGACGGCCCGATCAGGGTGACGTGCTTGCCGGCGTCGACCGAGAAGTCCAGGTGGTCCAGGACCGTGTTGCTCCCGAACCGCTTGGTGACCTGCTCCAGCCGGATCAGCTCGCCGGTGCTCGGGGCGGGGTTCTTCTCGGGATCGGTCCCGGGATTGGGGAGAGTGTCAGTGGGCAAGGCGTCGCTCCAGGGCTCGCAGGGCAAGGGAGGCCAGGTAGGAAATGACGATGAAGGCCACGCCGATCACCGTCAGCGGCTCGGTGAACTGGAAGTGCTCCTGCGAGTACAGGCGCGCCTGGCCGAGCATCTCCAGCACCGTGATCGCCATGACCATCGGCGTGTCCTTGAGCATGGAGATGACGTAGTTCCCGAGCGCGGGGACGACCCGGCGCACGGCCTGCGGCAGGATCACCGCGGACCACGTCCGGTGCAGCGGCAGGTTCAGCGCCGTCGCCGCCTCCCACTGGCCGACCGGCACGGCCTCGATACCGGCCCGGTAGACCTGCATCGTGTACGTCGAGTAGTGCAGCCCGATCGCGAAGACACCGGTGGTCAGCGCCGAGAAGGTCAGGCCCCACTCGGGCAGCACGTAGAAGAGGAAGAACAGCTGTACCAGCAGCGGGGTGTTGCGAACGAACTCCGTGACCACGCCGACCGGCCAGGTCACCCAGCGCGAGGGCACCCGCATCAGCAGCGCCCACACCAGGCCCAGCACGAACGAGATCAGCGAACCGAGGGCCAGGATCTGCAGGGTGACCAGCAGACCGTCCCAGAGGTGCGGCAGGAAGCCGCTGACTGCGCTCCAGTCCCACTTCATGCGACAGCACCTCCCACACCGGTGGTCTGCGGACGGTCCAGCTCCTGGTCGGGCGTGCTCCCGACCGTCTTGCCGGTGCCGGTCTTGAGCTTGCGCTCCAGGCCGCGCATGCCGCGGGTCAGGACGAAGGCGATCACGAAGTAGATCAGCAGCACGATCGTGTAGATCTCCGCGCTCTCCTGGAGCGCCAGGCGCACCAGGTTGCCGCTGAACGCCAGGTCACCCATGCCCATGATGGACACCAGGGCGGTGCCCTTGAGCAGTTCGACCAGCAGGTTGGAGAACGGCGGGATCATCTCCGGCACGGCCTGCGGCAGCAGGATCAGCCGCAGCCGCTGCCAGGGCGTGAAGCTGAGCGCGATGCCGCCCTCCTTCTGCGCCGGATCCACCGCGTTCAGCGCGCCGCGCACGATCTCGGAGCCGTACGCCCCGTAGGTCAGACCGAGCGCGAGCGTGCCCGCCCACAGCGGCACCAGCTGCCAGCCGAAGGCGATGGGCAGCACGAAGTACACCCAGAAGATCATCACCAGCGCCGAAGTGCCGCGGAACACCTCGGTGTAGACGCCCGCGAGGAAGCGGACGATCCACAGCCGGTGGGTGCGCGCCACGCCGACGAAGAAGGACACCGCGGCGCCCAGCAGGGCGCTGCAGACGAGGAGCTGGATCGTGACCCAGACGCCCTTGAGTACGAGTTCCCAGAGTCCTGAGGTCATCCGCCGCAGAGCTCCTTCGCGGTCATGTCCGTCATCTCGGCCCGGGTGAAACCGAACGGCCGCAGGATGCGGAAGAGTTCGCCGCTCTTCTTGAGCTTGCGCAGCTCCACGTTGAAGGCGTCGCGCAGGTTCGACTCGGTCGGCCGGAACGCGAAGGCGCCTCCGTCGACGTGCGGCTTGCCGTCCACGAGCGGCGCGAACGGCTTGGTCGCCTCCGCCTTGGACGACTTCTTCACCACCTCACGGGTGGTCAGCGCCGTACCGGCGAACACGTCCACACGCCCCGCCTCGACGGCGTTCAGGCCCGCGACCTGGTCCGGGACGATCAGGATCTCGCTCTCCTTGTACCCCGCCTCGACGGCGTACTGGATCTCGGCGTAGCCGGTCCCGGTGGCGAACTTCGCCTTCTTCGCGACGACGTCCTTGTAGCTGTGCAGCCCCTTCGGGTTGCCCTTGCGCACGATGAACGAGTCGAGCATCTGGTAGTCGGGGTCGGCGAAGATGACCTGCTCGCAGCGCTCGGGGTTGACGTACATCCCGGCGGCCACGACGTCGAACTGCTGGGAGTTCAGGCCCGGGATGAGCGAGCCGAACTCGGTCGGCACGGGCTGCACCCGGTCGATGCCGAGTCGCTTGAAGATCACCTTGGCCAGCTCCGGTGCCTCGCCGGTCAGCTCGCCGTTCTTGTCGATGAAGCCGAACGGGATCTCGCCGGCGATGCCGAGGCGGACGACGCCCGCCGCACGGAGCCGGTCGAGCAGGTCACCGCCCTTGACGTCGGACGCGGTGGCGACCCTGCTGCATCCGGCGGCGCCCAGCGCGCCGAGCGCCGCGACCCCCGCGAGCAGCGACCGGCGGGTGGGCCCGGAGGCGGGCCCGGATATGGGTTCGGGACTTCGCAGTGTGCTTCTGTGAGGGCTTCTCTGTGGTGGAGCCATGGGCGCGCGGCTACCCGACCGCATCCGAGTTATTCCGGTCTTTTCAAGCCCCGCACTTACCCCGTGCGCTCTTGACCCGGGCGGCGGTGGGCACTCCCATGGAGGGCATGGCTGATCGCTACATCGAAGTCTCGCTGGTCAAGCGTGACGTGACCTGCACGGCCAGGCTGCTGGACGACCGCGCCCCGATCACCTGCGCGGCCGTCTGGGATTCCCTTCCGCTGGCCGGTGACGTCTACCACGCGAAGTACGCACGCAATGAGATCTACGCCCTTTTCCCACCTTTCGCCCAAACCGAGCCACCACTGGAAAACCCGACCATCACCCCCATCCCCGGCGACCTGTGCTATTTCACCTTCGCCGGGGCGGAGTTGGGGACCAAGGCCTACGGCTACGACCGCGAGGTCCGCGCCGGGACCACGCTCGTCGACCTGGCCCTGTTCTACGAGCGCAACAACCTGCTGCTGAACGGCGATGTCGGCTGGGTCCCCGGCATCGTCTGGGGCCAGGTCGTCGACGGCCTGGAGACCATGGCCGAGGCGTGCAACGACCTGTGGAGGTCGGGAGCGGCGGGGGAGTCGCTCAGCTTCCGGAGGGCGTAGGCCGGCCGGCGGACGCCACCCGGGCCTCGAACAGCGCGTGGGCCGCCCGCAGCACCAGATCGTCCCGGTGCCGGGCGGCCACGAGCTGCAGCCCGATCGGCAGACCGTCCGCGTCGGTGCCGACCGGCACGCTCGCAGCGGGCTGCTGCGTCATGTTGAACGGGTAGGTGAACGGGGTCCAGCCCGTCCACCGCCGATGGCCGGATCCCTTCGGCACCTCGGCGCCCGCCTCGAACGCCGTGAGCGGCATGGTCGGCGTGACGAGCAGGTCGTAGGTGTCGTGGAAGCGGCCCATCCGGCGGCCCAGGTCCATCCGCACGTCCACCGCGGCCAGATACTCCAGCGCCGAGTAGCGGGCGCCCCGCGCGCAGATCTCCCGCAGACCCGGGTCGAGCAACTCCCGCTGGTGCGGGCCCAGGTGCTGGGTCACCCGGGCCGCCCCGCTGAACCACAGGGTGTGGAAGGCCTCCACCGGGTCGGTCAGGTCCGGGTCGGTCTCCGTGACGTACGCGCCGAGCTCCGCCAGCCGCTCCACCGCCCGCCGCACCGCCCTCGCGACCGCCGGCCGCACCGCCACCTGCCCGCCCAGCGACGGCGAGTACGCCACCCGCAGCCCGCGCACCCCGCCCGCCAGAGCGTCGGTGTAGGGGCCGGCCGGGGCGGACAGCGCCGACCAGTCGCGCGAGTCCGGATGCCCGATCACGTCCATCATCAGCGCCGCGTCGGCCGCGTCCCGGGTCATCGGCCCGACGTGCGCCAGCGTGCCGAAGGCGCTCGCGGGGTAGAGCGGCACGCGCCCGTACGTCGGCTTCAGCGCGAAGATCCCGCAGAACGAGGCCGGGATACGGACGCTGCCGCCGCCGTCCGTGCCCAGCGACAGCGGTCCCGCGCCGAGCGCCACGGCCGCCGCGCTGCCGCCGCTCGACCCGCCCGCGGTGCGCGAGGGATCGCACGGATTGCGGGTGATCCCGCTGAGCGGTGAGTCCGTCACGCCCTTCCAGCCGAACTCGGGGGTCGTCGTCTTGCCGATGAAGACCGCCCCGTGCTCGCGCAGCCGGGCCACCGACGGCGCGTCCTCGTCCCACCGCCCCGCCGGATCCACGGCCTTCGACCCGCGCAGGGTCGGCGCCCCGCGCTGCAGCAGGATGTCCTTGACGGTGACCGGCACCCCGTCGAGCAGGCCCCGTGGCTCACCGCGCCGCCATCGCTCCTCGGACTCCCGGGCCTGCTCCAGAGCCTCTTCGGCGGTCAGCCGGACGAAGGCGTTCACCTCCGGCTGGATCACCTCGGCCCGCTCCAGCGCCGCCCGTGTCGCCTCCACGGGACCCCACTCGCCCTTGCGGTACCCCTCGAGGAGCCGTACGGCGGTCAGCTCGGTGAGCTCGGTCATCCACCCTCCCAGGAACGTCAGTGACCAGGTACGTACCCACGCTGCTTGTCGACCACGTTCTTCAACGGCTCCCCGGTCGCCCACTGGTCGTACAACTCCACGAACTGGGAACCGAGTTCGTCACGCCAGCCGATGGTGTCGCCGCTCATGTGCGGGGACACGATCAGGCCCGGGGCCTGCCACAACGGGCTCTCGGCGGGCAGTGGTTCGGCCTCGAAGACGTCCAGGGCGGCGCCCGCGATCCAGCGCTTGGCCAGGGCCTCGGCGAGCGCGTCCTCGACGACGAGCTGGCCGCGGCCGATGTTGACGAACCGGGCCGACGGCTGCATCAGACCGAAGCGGCGGGCGTCGAACATCCCGTGCGTCTCGTCCGTGAGCGGCGCCGCCGCGATCACCCAGTCCGCGCGGGCCAGCAGCCGGTCCAGGTCCTCCGGGCCGTGCACGCCGGAGCGCGCGGCGCGGCCCACCAGCGCGGTCGTGATGTCCAGCGCCCCCAGGGTGCGCGCGATCGCCCGGCCGATCGGCCCCGACCCGACCACCACGGCCCGGCTCCCGGCGATCTTCAGCGACTCGCGGTGCCGCCAGGTCCGCTCCCGCTGCAACTCCAGCGTCCTCGGCAGGTCCTTGGCCATCGCCAGCACGAGCGCGGCGACGTACTCCGCGATCGGCTGGTCGAAGATGCCGCGCGCGTTCGTCACCACCGTGTCGGAAGCGGCGAGTTCCGGACACATCAGATGGTCCACCCCGGCGCTCGCCGTGTGCACCCAGCGTGGCCGCGGACCCTCGCCGGGCCAGGCGTCCCGCACGGCGCGCGAGGTGAAGTCCCACACCAGGAGTACATCCGCGCGCGGGAGGCGCTCGGCGAGCCCCGCCGCGTCCGTGTGTTCGATGCGGGCGCGGCCGGTGAGGCGGCCGAGGCGTGGGAGGGGTTCGGCGTCCAGGACGAGGAGGGTGGGGGTGGGCATGAGCAGCCGATTCTCCAGCCGTTCGGCGGGGCCGGCCCGCCTTCGCGCGCGTGCCGGTGACGACGAGTTAACCCGGTGTTGACCAGGGAGTGATCCGGGCGGATTGACCACGCTCGCACCCGAACCTACCGTCGTCAACACGGGCGTTCCCACGATCCGTTGCACACTAGTTGCCCAGCGTGAGGCCGGTGCCTGCCATGGACGTCTCATTTCTCGGCGGGCCCAGCCCGCAGCGCGGGGTCGGCGTCGTCGCCCCGTTCGACTTCGCACTCGACCGCGAGCTGTGGCGCTGGGTGCCGGACGATGTCTCGCTCCATGTGACCCGCACACCGTTCGTGCCGGTCGAGGTGAGTCTCGACCTGGCCCGACTGGTCAGCGAGCACGAGACGCTGAGTGAGGCGGTCCGCACGCTCACCGCGATCTCCCCCGAGGTCGTGGCCTACGCCTGCACCTCGGGCAGCTTCGTCGGCGGCATGATGGGCGAGCGGGCGATGTGCGAGGCGATGAGCCGGGCCGGAGCCGTACCGGCGATCACCACCTCCGGCGCACTGCTGGAGGCCCTGGTGGAGCTGGACGTGCGCCGGGTGGCGCTGGTGACGCCGTACACGGTCTCGGTGACGCGGTCGCTGGAGGCCTACGTCGCCCAGGCCGGCGTCACGATCTCCGGCTGCGCCTTCATGGGGCTGACCCGGCACATCTGGAAGGTCCCCTACCGGGAGGTGGTGGACATGGCCCGGCAGGCCGTCCGCGGTGACGCCGACGCGCTGTTCATCAGCTGCACCAACCTGCCCACGTACGACGTGATCCCCCAGCTGGAGGCCGAGCTGCGCATCCCCGTGATCTCGGCCAACCAAGTGACGATGTGGGCGGCACTGCGCCGACTGGGTACCCGTGCGGTGGGGCCGTACCAAGCGCTGATCAATCCGGCGGCGCGTTCCGGTCCCGCAGCGCCGGGGGCGGACCCCGGTCCCGTACTGCCGGAAGAAGAGCAGCAGCAGGAAGGCTGGACATGACAGCACTGGGATTTCTCTACCCGGGCCACTCCGCCGAGGACGACTATCCGCGCATCGAGCAGTTGCTGGGCAGCGACATCCGGGTGGACCTGGTGCACACCGACATCGGTGAGGACGCGCACCGGGTGGACGCGCTGCTCGAGATGGGCTCCGCCGGCCGGCTCGCCGCGGGCGTCCAGGAACTGCGGCACGCCGGTGCGGACGCGGTGGTGTGGGCCTGCACCAGCGGCAGCTTCGTCTACGGCTGGGACGGCGCGCAGGAGCAGGTCCGCGCCCTGGCCCAGACGGCCGGCATGCCCGCCTCCTCCACGTCCTTCGCGTTCGCGCACGCGGTGCGGGAGCTGGGGGTGCGCAGGGTCGCGATCGGAGCGACGTACCCGGAGGACGTGGCGCAGCTCTTCGCCGAGTTCCTGCGCGCGGCCGACATCGAGGTCGTGTCGGTCAACAGCTCCGGCATCATCACGGCCGCCGAGGTCGGCACCTGGGGCGAGGCCGAACTCCTCACCCTGGCCCGCGACTCCGACCACCCCGACGCGGAGGCGCTCCTCCTCCCCGACACGGCCCTGCACACGGCGGCCCACATCCCGGCCCTGGAGAAGGAACTCGGCAAGCCGATCCTCACCGCCAACCAGGTCACGGTCTGGGAGGGCCTGCGCCTGGCGGACCGCCGGGTGAACGCACCGGAACTGGGGGCGCTCTTCACGCGGGAGCCGATCGTCCAGGTGTGAGGTCTCCGGCTCGGTCCTCGCCCTCCGCGGCCCCTGTCGCGGGCGGCGAGGCGAAGCCGGGCAGGCCGGTCGGGCTCCCGTTCAAGGACGCTCCGCCCTCGCCCGGCGCCACCGCAGCACGCGCAGTACGGCATAGGCGGCGAGGGCGAAGGCGACGCCCGCCGCCGTGCCGTGCCCTCGAACGCGTCCTCCATGCGGGCCGGAATCGGTCCCGCCTCTTCTTCGGTGCACAGTGGGGCATACGTGCTCCAACTCCCCGGTCAGTGCTGAGGAATGCTCAACTCCGCCGCATCAGGCGACACACGGGTTGACCGAAAGCGCGTTCCCCACCTGCTGTCCATCGCGTGCACACTGACCACGTCCGCAGCCAGTCGTGCCGTGAAGGACTCTCCGATGGGCGAATCGGGTCCGTTCAGATCCGCTGCAAGCGTTGTCCGGTTGGCCGGGCGCCTGCTGTGCTGGAGCCTGGCCGCGGCCATGGCCTCGGCTGCCGCGGACGCCTTCCTTCACCCCCACCTTCCCTGGTGGGGTGCCGTGTGGCCGCTGCCCTGGTGGTTCGCCTGCCTGGCCGCCCTCGCGTGGACCGTCCTGCGGGCCCGCGAGAAGTGCGACGGGACGCCCCCGCAGGACACCACCCGCGACGACTGGGAGCAGGCCGCCTGACGGCCCCGGGCGCAGTGGCCGGGAGGCTGCCTGAGGGCCCCCGCGCAAGGGCCGGGAATAACCGGAGACAGTCCCCTGTTAGAGCCGGAACGAACAGCACCGGCACACAGCAGGAGGCACCCCACCGTGGCGGCAGACGAGACACGCGGCGACGAGATACGCGGCGCGGCACAGGGCAGCGCCCCCGTCCCCCTCTCCGTACTGGACCTGGTCACCGTGGGGGCCGGCCGCACCGCCTCCGACGCCCTGCGCACCAGCGTCGACCTGGTCCGCCTCGCGGAGAACCGCGGCTTCCACCGGTACTGGGTCGCCGAGCACCACTCCATGCCGGGCGTGGCCTCCTCGTCCCCGGCCGTGATCCTGGCCCACCTCGCCGCCCACACCGACCGCATCCGGCTCGGCTCGGGCGGTGTGATGCTGCCCAATCACGCCCCGCTCGTGATCGCCGAGCAGTTCGGCACGCTGGAGGCCATGGCCCCGGGCCGGATCGACCTCGGCCTCGGCCGCGCCCCCGGCACGGACGGCGCCACGGCCGCCGCCCTGCGCCGCACGGAACGGCTGAACGAGGGCGCGGACGATTTCCCGCAGCAGCTCGCCGAGCTGACCCGCTTCCTCGACGACGACTTCCCCGACGGGCACCCGTACCGCCGCATCCACGCCGTCCCCGGCCCGGTGCAGGCCACGTCCCCCGGCGGCGTCCAGTCCCCGCACCGCCCGCCGCTCTGGCTGCTCGGCTCCTCCGGCTTCAGCGCCCGCCTCGCCGGCGTCCTCGGGCTGCCCTTCGCCTTCGCCCACCACTTCTCGGCGCAGAACACGATTCCGGCGCTCGACCTGTACCGCGAGTCCTTCCAGCCCTCCGCCGTGCTCGACGAGCCGTACGCCCTCATCGGCGTCTCCGCGCTCGCCGCCGACGAGGAGAAGGAGGCCCGCCGGCAGGTGCTGGCCGCCGCCCTCAGCATGGTCCGGCTGCGCACCGGCCGCCCCGGCCTCGTGCCCAGCCCGGAGGAGGCGGAGGCCTACGAATTCAGCCCGATGGAGCGCGACTTCGTCGACTCCTGGAACGCCAACGTCATCCACGGCACCCCCGACGAGGTCCGCTCGGGCCTCGACGGCCTCGCCAAGCGCACCGGCGCCGACGAGCTGATGATCACGGCCAACGCGCACGGCGGAGACGTCCGTCTGCGCTCCTACGAACTCATCGCCGACGCCTACGGGTTGCCGACGCCCGCCTGAACGTCCGGCGTGCCCAGCAGCTCGGAGATCCGGTCCGGCGACACCGGGCGGGAGTACAGCCAGCCCTGTCCGGTGTCGCAGCCGATGCTCCGCAGCCGCGTCGCCTGCGCCGAGGTCTCCACGCACTCGGCCGTGACGGTCAGCCCGAGCCGGTGCGCGAGCTGGATCATCGCCTCGACGACCACCTCGTCGGCCGGGTTGGCACGGGCGGCCGCCTCCCGGTCGTCGTACTGGAAACCGCGTACGAAGGACCCGTCCAGCTTCAGCACCGACACCGGCAACCGGCTCAGGTAGGCCAGGTTCGAATAGCCCGTGCCGAAGTCGTCGATGGCGATCCGCACGCCCATGTCGCTGAGGGCCTTCAGGGCCTGCAGCGGGCGCCCCGCCGAACCCATCACGGCCGATTCGGTCAGCTCCAGCTGGAGCAGGTGGGGGGCGAGCCCGGTCTCGGCCAGCGTCTCGGCCACGTCCGCCACCAGGTCCGAGTCCCACACCTGCCGCACGGCCACGTTCACGCTGACGAAGATCGGCGGCTCGCCCGGGTGGTCCAGCTGCCACCGGCGGGCCTGCCCGCACGCCGTACGGAGCACCCAGCGGCCCAGCGGGACGATCGAACCGTCCTCCTCCGCGAGTCCGATGAACCGATTCGGCGTCAGTACGCCGAACTGGGGATGGTTCCAGCGGATAAGGGCCTCGACCCCGTGCAGCCGGTCGTCCTCCATGCCGACCAGCGGCTGGTACTCCAGCCGGAACTCGCCCCGGTCGATGGCCGGCCGGAGCGTGGAGGCGAGGGCCTGGCGGGTCATGCGGTGGGCGTTGCGCTCCGGGTCGAACAGCGTCCAGCGGGCCTTGCCGTCGGCCTTCGCCCAGTACAGCGTCGTGTCGGCGGCCTGCATCAGCGCGGTGGGGGTGGTGCCGGCCGCGTGCCGCTCCACGACACCGATCGACGCCGAGACCGACAGCCGCCGGCCGTCGATGTCGAACGGGTCCTGGACCGCCCGCAGCGCCGACTCGGCCAGGTCGGCCAGCTGTTCGGTGCCGGTGGAGTCCTCGACGAGCAGTGCGAACTCGTCACCGCCCAGCCGGGCCACCAGCGGGATGCTGGTCCGCGCGTGGCCGGCCTCGTCCGCGCAGCGCGTGAGGCGCTCGGCAACGGAGGCCAGCAGCCGGTCCCCGACGCGGTGGCCGAGGGTGTCGTTGATGGCCTTGAAGCCGTCCAGGTCCAGGTAGCACAGCCCGATCCGGCCCGTGCCGCTCTGCTCGTAGGACTCCGCCTCCAGCGCGGCCGACAGCCGTTCGAAGAACAGGGTGCGGTTGGGCAGCCGGGTCACCGGGTCGTGCATCTGCAAGTGCCGCAGCCGGGCCTGGAGTTCCCGGCGGGCGCTGATGTCGGCGACCGACAGCAGCACCCCGTCCTCGGCCGATAGTGGGGCGACCGTCACCTGCACCCACAGCGAGTGCCCGTCCGGGTGCTTGAGCCGGCGCGTGCAGCGCAGCCGGGACTGCCGTCCGCGCAGCACCTCGCGGTAGGCGTGCCAGGTGCGGGCGTCGGAGGTGAGGTCGACCAGGTCGGCGGCGACGGATCCGGCCAGCCCGTCCGGGCTGCCGCCGAGCAGCGCGGCGAGCGCGTCGTTCGCGCTGACGACCTTGCCCTCGCGGTCCACGACGGCCATGGCGAGCGGGGCGGCCGTGAAGACGGAACGGTAGGGCTGCCGGGCTGGGGGCTCGGTACGGGGAGACGTGTCGATCTCACTCTCTGTGACGACCGGCCGGTCCAGGTCTGCCGCGGGCGCCGGCCCTTCGGAGGTTCCGCTCACCGCTCGCTCCCGCATGTATTCGATCTCTGTCCGTGCAGGAAAGGTCAGGAAAGTGTGCCGATCATAGAGGCTGGCCCCAGTGCCTTCCAGCCGGTGTCCAGTCTTGCGGGCCAACCGGCGCTTCTGCCAGATCGTTTCTGCACGCACCTGGACGGCTTCTTCAGGCCCCCGACCAGTTGTGACGTTCTGTGAGTGCTTCGGGGGTGTCAGCTTCCGCGATTTTTCGACCCCTTCACCCGACCGGTGCAGGCAAATAGGACGCAGTAAGACAAATCATCACAGGCTGGGTGCGGTGTCCCGCGAACCGTACCCGGAGGTACCCGTGCCGCGTCCGTTCCCGCGCGCCCGACTGCGCAGTACCGCGGCCGTGTTCACCACCATGTCCGCGCTCGCCGCCACCTCCCTCGGTGCCGGCCCCTCGGTGGCCGGGCCCGACTCCGCCGTGCCTTGCGCCCTGACCCGGACCGACGCCCACCACTCGGAGGGCCTGGACACCTGGAACGCCGCCTATCCGCGCCCGGCCCGGTCCCTGAACGCGGTCATGGTCTTCCTGTCCTTCCCCGACGCCCACCCGCTGACCACGCCGCAGGAGCTGACCGCGGACCACTTCCCGGCCACCACCCGCTTCTTCGAACGCGCGTCCTACGGTCGCTTCACCCTGCGCCCGCACGCGCTGCGGCACTGGATCCGGATGCCGGAGCCGTCCACCGCGTACGCCATACGGCGCGACTGGAAGTCCGAGCACCGGGCCGCTTACCTGCGTGACGCGCTCTCCGTGGCCGACCCGCGGGTGGACTTCTCGCGCTACGACGTCGTGTACTTCGTCGCCGACCCGGATGCGCCGGGCGTGGACTCCGACGCGACCAAGGTGGTGAACCTGACGAGCCCGCTGCGGGCCGACGGCACCGATCTGCGCCGGATCGTCACGGTGTTCGAACAGCATCCGCCGGACCGGCTCGTTCTCGCCCACGAGACCGGGCACGTGTTCGATCTGCCCGACCTGTACCACCGGCCCGCGGACGGCAAGGGCGACTGGGACACGCACGTCGGCGACTGGGACCTGATGGGCAGCCAGTTCGGACTCGCCCCCGACCTCTTCGCCTGGCACAAGTGGAAGCTGGGTTGGCTGAATCCGCGGCAGGTGCGGTGCGTGCAGGACGCCGGGCCCCTCCGGCTTACCCTGGAACCGCTGGCGGCGGGGCCGGGGGTGCCGACGACGGGGGCCGCGGGGCCGCAGCCCTTCGGACTCGGACGGGGCACCAAGCTCGCGGTGGTCCGCACGGGGCCCGACAGCGTGCTCGCCCTGGAGGTGCGGGGGCAGCTGGGCAACGACGTGGCCGCCTGCCGGCAAGGGGTGCTCGTGTAC
>NZ_JAIGQA010000093.1:0-30350 GCF_019733245.1 Streptomyces sp. WAC04114 | reverse complement strand
GGGTGGAGGTGGGCCGGGTGGGGGGCGGTGTGGTGGCCTGGGCGAGCAGAGTCAGCGCGGCATGCGAGGGTGAGCCCGTCTCCGTAGTGGCAACGACGACGACGGGGCCTGGCCCGTGGCTCAGGGTCTGCTGGATGACGGTGAGAGCGCCGACCAGCGGGTGCCGCATCTCATATGCGGCGACGGTGCACGGCTTGACCCGGTGGTCGGCCCACATCGACGCGAACTCAGCGCTTTTCGAGCCCAGTTCGCCCACCAGCGCGTGCAGCGCGCCGTCCTGCGGGTGCTGCCCGGCCACGAGCCGCAGGTTCCCCACCACGGCCCTGGCCTTGCTGGGCCAGTCCGCGTACAGCCCGCGGGTGTGATGGTCGAGGAACACCAGTCGGGCCATGTTGGGACGTCCGCCGGGACGCTGCGGGGCGTCGGGGTCCAGGTGCCCGGCGAACAGTGCGTGGCCCAGCCGGTTCCATGCGAGGACGTCACTGCGTCGGCCGAGCACGACCGCGGGAACGTCCCCCAAGACCGCAAGCAACTGACGGGTCGCCTCGCTCACCCGCTCCGGCGCGGGCCGCCGGGTCCGCGGACGGTCCCGGTCCGCCTGGGCCAGGTCGTGCAGGTGCAGCCGCTCGGACTCGTCCAGCCGCAGCGCCCGGGCGATCGCGTCCAGTACCTCGGGGGAGGCCCTCTGCGACTGGCCCTGCTCAAGCCGCGTGTAGTAGGAGGCACTCACACCCGCCAGCAGCGCCAACTCCTCACGCCGAAGCCCCGGAACACGTCGGCGCTCGCCGTACGTGAGTACTCCGACGTCCGCGGGACGCAGCTGGGAACGCCGCGTCCTGAGGAAGTCTCCGAGCTGTGCTTGACCCTTCATGGCTCCGAGTATCGACCGCTCCCCTGCGCCGTGCCTGCCCCGGCCGGGGATAGGCACGGACGGGTCTGGCTGCCGGGTCGCACCTTCGGTGAAGTGGGCACCTCCGATCCCCCCGCGACACCCAGGAGGATGCCTTGAGCGCCATCACCAGCGGACTGGAGCCCTTCGAGGCACTGGCAGCATCAGACTTCGCCTTCACCAGACGGGCTTGGGTCGACGCCGCACCCGCCCGCGTCTACGAACTGGTCAGCGACGTGTCGGCGATCAGCCGCTGGAGCCCCAACGCGAGCGACGTCACCTACGACCACAACGCCGGGCCGAGCGTCGGTGCCTGGTTCAGCGGGCGCAACCGCAGGGACGGAAGGGAGTGGACCACCCGCTCCCAGGTCGTGCGAGCCGATCCCCCCACCGCGTTCGGCTTCGTCGTCGGCGGCCGCGAGAACGGCATCGTGCAGTGGGGCTGGACAATGCGTCCCAAGGGTGACGGCACGCTCGTCCAGCAGTCCTGGCAGCTCCTGCGCCTCGACCCGGTCCTCGGCACGACGCGCGCCGACTTGGACGCGCTCCGCCGCTATATGGAGGACAGCGTCGAGACCACCCTGGTGTCCCTGGCCCAATGGATCGCCGAGGACCGCGTGCGACCCGAGAGCACCGGCGCAGCCGGCACGCGACCGCACACACGGTCAGAACCGTGACGACGCCCGGCCGGCCGACCGCCGAGCTGGATGACGCCGAGCTACTCGGCGAGCTTCTCGACCCGGCGGGTGGAGACCCGAGCAGGCAGGCGGTGGCCACCTTCGGTATGAGGGCCTCCTCGTGCCGGCCCCCTGCTTGGAGGAGCCAGTTTGGGAAGTACCTGGCCTGCCGCAAGTCGGGGACGGTGAGCTCTACCGTCCCGGCCCAGGTGTCCCCGCCAGTGCGCTCACCGCAAGCAAGGAAGTCGTCAACCGACAGCTTCACGTGCCGGGAAAGGCCTGAGTATGCCGAGACGCTGCAGTTCGACAATGTGCTCTGCCGTGCGCCGCGGTGCTTCACCGCCGGTCACCAGCACACCCGCCTCGATGTTGCGCCGCGCGGCGGACTCGGTCAGGTTGGCGCTGCCGAGCAGGAGAGTGCGGCGGTCTGCGACCGCGAGCTTGGCGTGCTGGCGTGAGCGGCCCCGTTCGGCCCGGTCCCGTGCCCAGACCCACAGCAGCAGTCCCGGTACGGAGGCGAACGCTTCAGCCGGTTCCCTCCCCGAGAGGAGGCCGCCCGCACCGGCCAGGGTCTCGACCACGACATGCGTCTGGACTCCCCTGCCCGCAGCCTCTGTGAGGGCCCGGGTCAGGGCCGGATACGGACGAGCCGCATACGTCATCGCCAGCAGCTCGTGCCGCGCCTCGTCGATGACCTCGACCAGTACCTGAGCGGTGGCCCGCACCGGCACCGCTGGTGTCGAAGGGCCGCTCCACACGGTGCGGACCTGGACGGTGTCCCGGGCTTTGCGCCGGGCGGCGACATAGCCTCGCACGTACGCAGCCGCCTCGGAGGGCGGTACCGACTCCGACTGCATGGCATCGTAGAGCGCCGCGACAGGCGCAGTGACTCCCGGAGTCGCCAGTTCGGTGAGTATCCGTTCTCTGGTGCGTCCGCGGGCGAGCAGGCCGGCGAGATCCTTGCTACGAGAGAGGCCGAGAGCCGCAATGGCGGCCTCGGCGGCGTCCTCGAACGCGGGTCGGCTCACGGCAGCAGACCGACCGGCGTGAGCACCGGATCAGGGTCTCCGGTGACCGGGACGAGGAACCGACGGTCCAGGAACCTGTTGCCGCGTTCGCATGTGGTCTCCGACACGAACAGGCAGACATGGCAGGCGGCTCCGTGAAGGAAGTCCGCCGGGTCCTGCGGTAGGCGCTCGGCGCAGAGCGGGTCTGCCGAGCAGTGGCGGGCGTCGGTCAGGGCCCGGCGTACGATCCGGTCGAACTCCCGCTCCTCTGCCAGGGACACCAGGCCTCCCAAGGTGCCCTCGGAGTCGGGGACGGCGGTGTAGATGAGGATGCCGGTCCTCGGATTCTGTTCGTCGCCCGCGTAGATCCGTTCGGCGAGCGAGGCGGAGTTGTAGCCGCACTCCAGGGCGATGGTGCGGATCAGCAGGTGGGAGAGGGTGTGCAGGGCGATGTACCGCGCTCCGGGCCAGCCGGAGTAGGGGTCGAAGTCGCTGGTCTTGCGGTCCGACTTACGGTTGGCGCGGAAGCGTGCGTACGCCTGTCTGTGCGCGTCCATGTGCGGTGACTTCTCCATGCGCGCGGTCCATTCGGCCATCAGCCCGTCCCGCACGCGCAGGAAGACGCCCTCGCCGCGCACCTCGCTGGCCGGCACCCAGTTCCGGGTCCCGCGGGACAGCTCGACGCGTGTGGCGATCTCCGGTGATTCGGGGTCGGGCGCGTCGAGCCGGGTGAACCCGATCAGCGCCCGTGCCTCACGCAGCCGCTCGACCTGCCTGACGTCGGAGAACAGCTCGCTCAGACGGCCCGGCACGGGCAGTTGCCGGAGTGCGAAGTCGTCGCTGGGGATGGGAACCGGGCCGGAGAGCGCGTCCCATTCGGGTCCGAAGAGATCGGCCTGGACGTCCGGGGCGGAGGGGGCCGGCCCTGAGGTTCCCTGCTTGCGGGCCGCAATCGCCGCGACCACCGCGTCGGCGTCGAACTCCTTGAGGAAGGTGAACTTGGGCATGCGCGCCATGAAGCCGAACTGCCCACGGTCTTCGATCAGTTCGAGGTCTGGCCAGTGGTCGTCAAGGAGCTTGTCGATGTCTCCGCCTGGTGCCTTGGGCAGGGCCAGGGCGCTGAGGGTGAGCGGGAACCACTGATTGGACGCGCCCGCCACCATCAGGACCGGTTCCTGTGCGCAGCCGTTCGTCTCGTAAGTACCGAGATGTGGGTGCCGTCCACGGCACCCCGGCAGGTTGCGCCGTCCTCGTTCGCCCATGGCCTCCCGGATGTTGCGCTTCACGCCGCAGGCGACGCATTCGATGGTGACGTTCGCGGCCTGGTTGCCCCCGTGGTCCTTCATGCGCAGCTTGGGGCGCGGCGTCTTGCCGCAGGCCTGCCCGCGATGCACGTACGGGGTGTACGGGAACTCGTCGAGGTGCCCGGCGGTGCACACGAGGGTGAAACGGGCCGCTACGGCGAGCGGCTTGCCCCGCTTGCAGTCGTGGACGAACTTCGCCTCGTGCGGCGTCCGGGGGTTGGCGTTGACGAAGGCGAACTCGCCCGAGTCGATCGCGGCCAGCACGTTGCACGCGGTGCAGCGCAGCCACTGCGGGAACGGCGTGACGGGCACTCCGACACCCTGGGCCGCCCAGCCCTTCGGGTCCGCGTCGGCGCCCTCCAGCCAGGGAGCGGCACGCAGCTGCTCGATCTGGCCGCGTCCGTAGCGTTGGAGCGACCGGTTGACGGCGGCGCGCAGCCGGGGTTCGTCGATGTCGTAGTCGGTGACTCCGGAGTGATTCCAGGAGTCGATCCCACGGATCAGGACGGAGAAGTTGGGCAGGTCGACGAGGGCGCCGATCCCGGCGGTGAACATGAGGTGGCTGGGCCGTACGGCGCCGACTCTGCGGTTGCTGCCCTGGCTGCTCATCGCTGTGCCTTCCTGACCGTGTCGGCCGTGACGGGCCCGTACTCGTCGCTGTCCACCGTGCTCGCCGTGTCCGGGTCGGTGTCGGAGTCGGCGCCGGACGCGCCGAACGTCCAGTCGGGTCCGTCGCCCGAGGGCTCCTCCAGGAACGCGCCGCCGCCGGGGAGGAGCAGGTTGATCTCGTTCTCCGTCTCACGCATCGACATGCCGACGGTCAGCTCGGTCCACCGGGATCCGTCCGCCCGTCGCAGCAGGCCGTTCACGACGGTCGTTTTGTGCTTCTCCTTGCGGTAGGCGAGGGCCGCACTACTCTCGTCGCGTTTGCGGCGCCATTCGTCCTTGAGCCGGTCCAGACGTTCGCTCAGGTACTGGCGGGGCAGGTCGCCTCCCACCCGTTCGGCGCGTTCCAGGAGCCGCCGTTCGACCTCCTGGGCGAGCGGTCCGTCGAGGTCGACGTGGTGGGCGTCGAGGTTGCGGGAGGAGTCGTAGGCCGCGTGACGCAGGGCGGCGACATAGGTGGCGGCGACACCGCGGTCGAGTGCCCGGCGTGTGTAGGGGGTGACGGAGAGCGCCTCCACCTGGCGGTAGAACGTGGCGTGATAGTGCTCGAAGTCCTCGTAGTGGGCGAGGTCGCGGGGGCGTGACCAGTTGTAGAGGGTCACCACCAGGCCAGGGCGGGCGGCGTCGCGGCCGACGCGCGAGGACGCCTGGATGTATTCGGCGGTGTTCTTGGGCTGGCCCACGACGAGCATCAGCCCGAAGCGGGAGACGTCGACACCGACCTGGAGCATGGAAGTTGCGAGGACGACGTCGACGGCCTGTCGCGCGGTCGGTGTCATGGACGCGCGGGGTTCGCGCTTGTCCTTCATGGCGGTGGCGTACTCGCGCAGGAAGGCCCGCCTGCGCACCGAGGTGTCCCGCTCGGGGTCGAACTCGATCTCCAGCCGCTTCAGGGCCGCGCCGACGTCCGAGGAGGAGATGCGTGAGGTCAGTTCCTGGATGCCGAGCATCCCGGCCTTGCTGACGATGCGGTCCGACAGCGTGTCCTGGCCCTTGCGGCTACCGTTCGACCGCACACGGGTGGTGATGTCGTCGTCCATGTACCGCCGCATTCCGGCGAGTTCACGGGTCGCGTTGAAGTAGCCGACCAGCGTCATGTACGGGTCCGCCGGCCTGCCGTAGTCGTCGAAGAGCTGCTGTGCGGCGAGCAGCAGGATCTCCGCGACACGGATCTCGGCGGCCTTGAGGCGGGTGCCGTGGGCGCAGACGCCGAGGTAGCGGCGGCCGGGGTTCTCCCGGCTCAGGTCCACCTGCCGGGAGAAGAAGGTGTCGCCGACGTCCAGCACCTGGGGAGGGAAGACGGCGACCTTGCGGCCGAAGACACCGAGTACCTGGTCGGCGGCGCGTTTGGTGGTCGCGGTGGAGGCGACGATCTTGGGGCCGACTTCGTGTCGTCCTCCGTGGGCGTCGGTGAAGCGCCACGTGCACAACTGGTCGACGGCCGCTTCGAAGAGGCCCACGGTGGTGCCGAGGGCTCCGGAGATCAGGTGCAGCTCGTCCTGGATGATCAGGTCCGGAGGCCGCAGGCGGGTGACGGGCTGGGCGGTGACGCCGGGCAGATCTCCCCTGGCGTTGTGGCGGCCGCCGCAGCCGGTCTTGGCGTCCAGGTCGTCGTGGCGGTAGCCGTGGCGGGGGCACAGCTCGGTGACCCTGCCGAAGAGCAGGCCGGAGTAGCCGTTCCACGGGAGCTGGGCGAGCTTGTCGACCGTGGCGATCAGCAGGGACGGGGCCAGCCGGTAGATCTCCTCGTCGACGGTGAGCACCGGGATGCCCTCGCCGAGCGCTTCGCGACGGGAGAAGGGGCAGCGGTCCTCCCCCTCTCCGCGAGGGCAGTACAGCAGGATCCTGCGGCGCCCTTCGTCGTACTCCATGTTCGAGCGTGCGGTCAGCCCGCTGCCGCACCAGGGGCAGGTGAGGACCTGCAGGACACGGGCGTGCTTGTCGCTGGCGTTCTCCTTGGCCTCGGCGATCTGTTCCTTGGCCTCGTCGAACCAGTTCGGTGAGACGGAGGTGCCCACCCAGAGCCCGATACGGAACGGGGTGGGTCCCCAGCGCCGGTCCCGCGCGAACTCCTCACGACGCAGGACCTCGCAGGCGCTCACCAGGGCGGCGGCCCGCTGGAACTGCTGGGCGGTCAGCAGCCGCAGGGTGTAGCGCATGAGGACGCCGACGCCCGCCTCGCCGCTCCGGGCCTGCGCACCCGAGCCCAAGGTGCCCTGGAGGCGTCTCAGTGCGAAGGTGTAGGCGGCGAGTCCGAGATATGCCTCGGTCTTGCCGCCACCGGTCGGGAAGAACAGCAGGTCGACGAGGGCTTCACGGCCCGTGCCCCGGTGCGGGTGTCCGGGCCGGGTGAGGGAGTCGGTGTTCAGCAGGACGAAGGCCAGCTGGAAGGGGCGCCAGCTGGCTGCCGCCTTGCCCTTGCCGTACACCTCGTCGTAGGCCTCCCGGTAGGAGCGGGAGTCGTTCTCGCGGCCGGCGCGGGAGGTGGCGATCGCCGTGTTGCGGCGCTGCAGGGCCATGGCCCGGTTGGCGAACCGGAAGGCCAGCAGGGCCGTCTTGTCGGCCACGAGCCGGTCGATGCCGAGGGTGATGCGATCACAGACCTCGAGCGCCTGCTCGATGGCGGTCTCGGCCGCCGCGCGCAGGTCCTCGGGGAGTGCGGCGGCACTGCGACGCTGCTGCTCCAGCCACGTGCCGTAGCCGTCGGCCAACGGAGCCAGGGCGGCGCTGAGTTCGGCCCGCCGGGCGGGCACGGCGAGGTCCGCCAGCTCGTCCATGCCCAGTTCCAGACCCTGGAGGAGGACTTGTTCCTCGGGTGCCGGTGCGGTGGTCGCTCTGACGTCGTACTCGGGGAGCCAGACGGTGGTCAACCGGTGCGCGTTGCGCTCTCCGTCGCGGACGTGCGCGTGAACGGCGACGTTGCGGCCTGTGGCATGGCTGAGACTGTCCCGGTAGAGCAGGCGCAGCCGCCGCTCCTCGGGGTCCTCGGGCGCGTTGCCGTGGCTCGCGGGGTCGAGGGGGTCGTCGACCGGCAGGAAGACGGCCGCCTGGTCGTCGGGAAAGGCGGTGACGTCGATCTCGGTCTGGAAGAGCCAGTGCGCGTCACGCGCGTCCGCGCTGTCCTGCTGCCGGTTCACCAGGGCGAGTTCGACTATGCGCAGGTCCTCGGCGCCCGTGCGGCCCGTGTGCCGGCGTACCTGCACGTCGAGGACGACGCTGTCGCCGTCGAGCTGAACGATGCGGTCGGCCCCGTCGGTCACATCGATGTCCACCAGGCGCTCGACCGGCTCACGTGACCAGACCCGGCGCGTCGTACCCGGCCCGGTGGCCTCGCCCGACTGGCTGTAGCGGCCCCAGCGGACCGTGGCGCTGAGCGTGCCGACCGAGGCCGCGGCGGTGAAGGACAGCCCCATGGAGGATGCCCAGATGTGTCCGGCGGCCTGGGGACTCAGCCGGTCCTGCAGGTCGCTGTCTTCGCCTTCCTGCTCGTCGCCCGACTCGCCGTCCGCGCCCTGAGCAGCCGCACGGGCGACCCGGTCCGCGGTGACGGCTTGCGGGCGCGGACCGAGCATGCCGACCAGATACCGGTCGCGGGGACCCGAGGAGGCGCTCGGCAGGGTTTCCGTCTCACCGTCCCAGGGCCCCAGAAGATCCCGGCGGATGTAGTGCACGAGCGCGTCGCGCACCGCGTAGGAGTCCCCGGCGCGGAACGTCTGGGGTACTTCGTCGAGTGGGTGCGGAACAGCGGCCTGGGCAGGCTGGGCCGGCATGCGGTGGGTCCTTCCGGACAGGGCCTTGGGAGCACGGATGTGCACCGTCGGTGTGACAGCACGAGAAATATAGACCCGTTGACTCAGTTCACACAACGAAAACGGGAGGTCCCTCGCTCGGCGCTCCGTCGGTCTCTAGGCTGGTGCCCGCCCACTGCCTGTCCGCGACCCGAGGACCTCCATGCCCCGCCTCGCCCTCTCCGACGACTTCGTCACGGATCTGATCTCCCTGCAGAGACCTGTCCAGAAGGAGGTCAACGACACGATCCAGATGTTCCGGAGCCTGACCGTGCCTCAGCTCCACGCCAGCAAGGGAATGCATCTGGAGAAGCTCGAGCGGGCGCGCGACCCCCGGATCCGCACCATCCGGGTCACCAGGTTCTACCGCGGTGTCCTCCTCGCCCCGGACGACGGCAGCGAGTTGTTCACCCTCCTCAGGGTGGCGCCCCACGACGAGGCGATCAACTGGGCCTGCAAGCGCGCCTATTCGGTCAACAGCGCCACCGGGGGCCTGGAGGTCCGCAATGTAGAGGCACTCGAGCAGATGGAGACCTACTTCGAGACGAAGGCGGTCCGGACCCCTGACCGGCTCTTCGCGCGCCACTCCGACACCGTACTGCGTGACCTCGGCATCGACGAGCAGGTCCTGCGACTGGCGCGCGTGTGCGTCACCGCCGACGACCTGACGGTCATGGCGCCCCCCATGATGCCCGCGGATCAGTACGAGGTACTGGAATACCTGGCGGCCGACTGCTCGCCCCAGGACGTCTGGGAGCAGCTGATCGCCCCGCGCGGGCAGACGGTGCGCACCGCGGAGGACCGGCCGGCCGTCACGCTCAGCGAGGCGATCCTCAACACGCCCGACCGGATCGTGGAGGTCACCGGCCCCGGCGAGCTGGAGCGGATCCTCACCGAGGACTTCACCCGCTGGCGGGTCTTCCTGCACCCCGCCCAGCGCCGGTACGCCTACCACCCGGGCTTCAACGGGCCGGCCCAGGTGACGGGCGGCCCCGGCACCGGCAAGACGGTCGTCGCCCTGCACCGGGTACGGCACCTGCTGCGCACCGGACGCGAGGACGACCGGATCCTGCTCACCACCTTCACCAACGCCATGGCGGCCGCCCTGCGGGACAGCCTGGCCCTCCTGCTCGGCGAGGCGGACGCGCGGCTGCTCGACCGTGTCGACGTCACGACGGTGGATTCACTGGCCGCCAGGGTCGTCCGGGAAGCCAGGGGCGGCTCGCCGAAACCGCTGTCGGCCGCGGCGGAGAAGAGCGCGTGGACCCGTGCCGCCGCGCGCGAGGACCTTCCCTGGTCGGAGCGTTTCCTGGCCCAGGAGTTCCGGGGCGTCGTCCTGGCGCAGGGGCTGCGGACGCCCGAGGAGTACCTGAGATGCGTGCGCAGAGGGCGCGGCACGCAGGTGGGACGAGTCCAACGGGCCCGTCTGTGGCGGGTCATGGAGAAGTTCACGCGGGATCTGGCCTCGCGTGACTCCGCGACGTACACCATGGTGTGCGACCAGGCCGCCCGGATCCTGGCCGAGCAGGGGCCGCGCTACCGCCACGTCGTGGTGGACGAGGCGCAGGACCTGCACCCGGCCCAGTGGCGGGTGCTGCGTGCCTGCGTGGCCGATCAGGCCGATGACCTGTTCCTCGTGGGCGACCCCCATCAGCGCATCTACGACTCCCGGGTCTCGCTGCGGTCCCTGGGCGTCAACGTGCGGGGGCGGACGTCCCGGCTGCGCCTCAACTACCGCAGCACGGAGGAGATTCTGCGCTGGTCCGCGTCCCTCCTGGACGGTCAGCCGGTGGGCCGGCTCGGTGAGGACGACGAGGACGACGGCGGGCGGGACTCGCTGCGGGGCTACCGCTCCGAGCTGCACGGCCGCGTCCCGGTGGCTCGCGGTCATGGCAGCCAGGACGACGAACTGCGCGCGCTGGTGGAGCAGATCCGTACCTGGGTCGAGCAGGACGGTGTGAAGCCGTCCGAAGTGGCGGTATGTACCCGGTTCAACACACTGGTCGACGCCGTCATCGCCCGCCTGCGCCGGGAAGGCCTCCCCGCTGTCGCCGTCAAGGACGACCCCGGGCCTGCGGTTTCGGGTGTGCGCGTGGCGACGATGCACGCCATGAAGGGACTGGAGTTCCGCTGTGTGGCCGTCGTCGGTGTGACGGCCAACGCGCTGCCGTTCGCCCCGCAGGTGACGCCGGCCGACGAGGACGCCGTGCAGCACCGCTCGGACCTGCTGGCCGAGCACTGTCTGCTCTTCGTGGCCTGTACGCGGGCGCGCGACGCGCTGGCGATCTCCTGGAGCGGTGAGCGCAGCCGCATGCTGGACCCGGTCACCGGCTGAGCCGCGCGGGGCCCTGCCCCGCGGGCCGAAAGTCGGTCTGCGGGGCAGGGCACCCGTCCGGTCACCAGCCCTCGGCGCGATCAGACGCGGATCTCCCGCACGACGACCGTGCGCGACGTGCCCCGGGACGCGTCGTACGAGATCTCGCGCCCTGTCGTCTGCCAGGTCAGCGCGTGGCCGAGAGGAGAGGAAGGAGAGACGATGTCCGCCTCCTCGGTGGGAAGTTCGGCGATCGTGTACAGAGTGTCCTCGTCCACCTGCCCGTCGAACTCCAGGCGGAGCAGCGCGCCCGGGATGACGACGTCGGGGACCGTTCCTTCCTGACCGACGCCGACGGAGTCGAGGAAGGTGCGCAGGAAGGCCAGGCGCTTGGTGCGCCGGTCGCGTTGCTCGGCCTGGGTCCGCCTGAGGAACACCAGTTGGGCCGCGTCCGCTCCGTCGGGGATCTCGGCGGGAGCATCGACCGCCGCCTGCAACTGCTGCACCTCACGGAACAGGCGCTGGAAAGCCGCGGCGGGGATCTCCCGGACCGGCAGAGGGCTGGGGGCGGTCCGGCTCGGCATCGGCGACGGCGACGGCGACGGGCCATCGGACCGTGCGACGTGCACGGCCGCGCGGGCCGTCCCCGTCGGCCGTGCCGCGGACGGCGCCTCAGGCTTCGCCGTTCCCGCCGCTCGTGCGGGAGCGGCTTGGTTGTCCCCTGCCGTCGCACGCGGCTGCGGCGTCGGAGCGGGCGTCGGCCGTCGGGCCGGACCGCTCAGGGACTCGCGCGGGTCCGTGGCCCTGGGCGCAGGCATCGCCGAGAGGGTGGTCGCCGGTCCCGTCGGCTGCTGAACTCGTGCCGTGTCCGGGCTCCCCGACCCATGGTTCGACGCGCCCCTGGGCTCGGACGCCCCGCCGTCACCGACCGGGGCACCGACTTCGGCCCCGGCAGTGGCTCCAGCCCTTGCTGCGGCCGCATCGCCCGCCTCGGCAATGCGCTCCCGCATCACATCGTCGTCCGTCTCGGCAACGCTGCCCGGCACAGCCACGCCCTTCGGCACGGCCACGTCAGCGTCTGCCCTCACCTCACCGCCGGCCGCCTCCCCGGTCGGCCATGCGTCGCCGGTCGTGGGGTCGGCGGCGGTCACGGCGTCGGCGGCGGCTTCCGGCTCCCGGCCGACCGGCTCGATGCCCAGCCGTTCCAGTTCGGCCCACAGCGGGGCCAAGGCCTGTTCACGGTCGAGGTGGAAGCGACTGCCCCTGATCCGGACGAACGTCCAGTCGACGCGTTCCAAGTCACGCTGCCTGGCGGCCGCGGTGGAGGCGTCCTCGCCTTCGGCGAAGACGTCCCCGTCGCACGCGACGGCGAGCCGGCGCGTTCCACCCTCCACGACCAGGTCGATCGCGTGGCGGCCCACCTTGTACCCCGGCCGGACCCGGTGGCCACGTGCCGTCAGTTCCAGGTACACCTGCTGCTGGAACAGGCTGTCGAACGCCTCGTGCCGGACATCGGGCAGGACCTCGCCCTCGACCGCGACGACATCCTCCTCCGCGGGACGGGTGAGGTGGTCGAGCCACCGTCGGCGCAGGTCGTTCTCGTGGAACTGTTCGGCCCGCGCGCTGTGGAACACCCACACCTGGTCCTGGGCGCGCGAGGCCGCCACGTTGATGCGCTGCTCGTAGGTCTTGCCGTTGAAGCCGCCGGGGACCGCTCCGGCGGCGGTGGTCGCCGAGTTGACGAACGAGATGAACATGATGTGCCGCTCGTCGCCCTGGAAGTCCTCGGCGTCACCGACCCGGATGCGCCGCTCCTCGCGCTGCTCGTAGTCGAGGCGTTCGGCGAGGAGGTTCTCCAGCTCCGTGAGGTGCCCCTTGCTCGCGCGAAGGCTGATGACGCCCATGGTCCTGCCCTCGTAGGCGGGGTCCGCGCAGCAACGCACGATCGCGTCGACGAGGGCTTCCGCCTCGGCGGTGTTGGCCAGACGCGTGTTGGCGCCCACGGCTTCGCCGGTCTCCACGTACACCGTGCGGACCGGGGGCAACCGGTCGGCGCCGTACTGCCGCAGGGGCAGCAGATCACGGTTGTAGCAGAGGTCGTTGGAGAAGGAGATGATCTCCGGCATGCACCGGAAGTGTTCCTTGAGCATGAGTGTGCCGCGGCCCGCCGAGAGCGCTTCGGTGAGGTCGAAGAAGCTGGAATCGGGCCCGAACAGGCTGCGGACGTCCGGTTCCAGCGCGGTGAGCAGACGGTCCCGGAGGTGGAAGTACTCGTCCTGCTTGAGGCCGACGTTGGACGGACTGACCTGCTTGCTGTCACCGACGACGACCATCCGGTCGGCGAGCCAGCTCAGCAGCATGGCCTCCAGACCGGACTGGCTGGCCTCGTCGACGATGACGACGTCGAACAGCCCCGGCCGGTCCATGGGTACGGTCTCGGCGACCTGGTGCAGCGGCATGATCCAGGCCGGCACCGCCGTCTGTGCCTTGCGCAGGGCGGCCTGTGCGTCGCGCCGGTAGCGGTGCTGGTACTTGCCCTTGATACGGCGTGCGGCCTGCTGGTAGGCGCTGAGCGCCCGGGACTGGTCGCCGGTGAGCAGTCCGAGGCAACGGTGCCAGGCGCGGGCGGCGGCGAGCCGCGCGAGCATGATGCGGGCCTCGTCGTCGGCCTCCGTCAGCCGTCGGCGCAGAACACGCTCGGCCTCGGGATCGGTCAGTCGTTCCATGCGGTCGCGCCACGCGGACCAGGCCCAGGCCTCGGCGAGGCAGGGCAGTCGGGCGTCCCAGGCGCTGTCCTCGGGTGCGGCGGTGATCCGGTCGGCCAGGGCCGGGAACACCTCGCGGACACGGACGAGGGCCACATCCTGCTCGGCTCGCAGCCGGGCCGCCTCGCGCACCTCGGCCATCTCCTCGCCGAACGCCCGGTAGCCGTCGCAGTCACGGTCGCGGACAGCGCCGAGTGCGCGCACCACGGCGGGCGACACCCCGAGCCGGTCGCCCCAGACACGCAGCAGTTCCTCTGCGTCCGCGATGGCCTTGCGGGACGCTTCGGCCGCGCGCAGGGTGGTCGACGCACGCAGCAGGGTGCGCAGGGCGTTCTCGACCGACGGATCGTGCCACCTGGCGACGGCGAGGGTCGCCGAGGTGGCCGCGGCGGTCAGGACGTCGGTGCGGGCGGCGGCGACGGCGAGCAGCGCGTCGAGTACGTCCGCGTCCTGCCGCAGCCGCGCGAGGCGCGGTCCGTGTCCCTGCCAGGCGGCGACGGGCGTGCCCCACTCGGACTCCACCTGGGCCAGACGCAGTTCCAGCTGGACTCGGGCGAGGACGACGGCCGAGGTCGGGACGTCCTCCGGCGCCCGCCCGTCGACGCGTACGTTCTCCGCGAACGCGCCGACGGTCTTGGCCAGCTTGGAGCGCATCCCGAGGGGGCCGCGCAGTCTCTGTCCCTGCCCGAGGCCGTCGTGCAGTGCGGTGGCCTGGGCGAGTGCCGTGGCCGGGTCGTACTGCTCCAGGCCGCTGACCATGGCCGTGCCCAGGGTGGCGAGCGAGCTGTCGACGGCTGCCAGGGTTTCGGTGACGGCGGCCCGCCGGCTGCGTGCCTGCCAGTCCTGTCCCTCGGTCACCTGCCTCAGGAGTGCCACGGCCCAGTCGCCGGCCGCGGCGGCGAGCGCCGCGGCGCGGGCGCGTGCGGTGGCGAAGGCGTCGAGCGCCGAGGACAGCCGCTGCTGTTCCTCCTCGCCGAGGCTCCTCACGGCCGTGTCGTACTCCGCGCACAACGGGTCCTGACGCGCGGCCATGTGCGCCTCCTCTGCGGACCGTACGACGCACACGGCCTTCTCGAACTCGCCGGGGCCCGGCAGTTCGGAGGGACCGGGCACCTCGGCCGCGAGGGCCTGGTGGTGCGGGGTGTAGGCGCGGGTGGCGTGCAGCAGGCCCAGGGCCTCATCGGCGCTCAGGGCGGGCTGTTCCTGCGGGACCGGGCCCAGCCAGTCGTGCCGGTCCGCTTCGGTGGTGAGGCGCTCGGCGATCTCCAGCAGACTGCCGCTGTAGTCGCCGATCTCCGCCTCGAAGCGGTGGGTCTCCTGTTCGCGCAGTACGGCGAGGTCGCGCAGCATGGCCTGTTGCGCGGCACGGGCGCGGGCGAGGCGCGTCTGGAGGGTGCGGATCTGCTGGAGGGATGCCTTCTCGTCGTAGCCCGCGTACTCGCCGAGGATCCGCTGCACGGACGCCTCCAGCTCCCGCTGGGCGGCCGCGCCGTCCTCGGTGCGGCTCACGCACAGGTCGCGGACGGACTCCGGAAGCTTGTCCCGCAGTACGCGCAGCGCGCGCGGGGTGTGGCTGGTGATGAGGACGCGCTTGCCCTGGGCGAGCAGGTCGGTGACCAGGTTGGCGATGGTGTGCGTCTTACCGGTGCCGGGCGGCCCTTGGACGACCACGAGCCGGTTGGTGCGCAGGCGTTCGGCGATCGTGCGCTGCTCCTCGTTGGCGGGCAGCGCGAAGTACATCTCGTCGCCGCCCTGCCCCGCTCTGTCGTCTTCCACCGCCGCGAGGTCCGCCGCGGTCAGCGCGCCGTCCCGGCCCGCGATGTAGCTGAGCAGTGCGGTGGGCGGTGTGCCCGCGTCGACCTGCCGGGCGATGGCCTTGAGCGCGTCCATGGTGGAGCGGCGGCTGCGCTCACGCAGGACGAGCGCGGGAGTGAGCCCCACCTGGGGGACGTCGAGGCTGCGCGGCTTCGCGCGCTCGACGGTAGGTGCGTAACTTCCTGCGCTGTGCGCGGCATTGGCCCAACTCCGCAAAGCGGTGTGTACGGCGTCGAGGTGCTCGGGGTCGGTCACGTCCGAGGCGTCCTCCAGCACCTCGACGATTCTCTCGCGCACCGCGCCCGGCACATGCTGAGCCCCTTCGAGCATGCCCTCTTCGAGTTCCAGGCCCATGCCGGTGGGGTCGGGAGCGGCGGTGAGCGTGCCGGTGGACGGGTCGAGCCGGAGGGTGGCGCGGTGCGTGATGAGGTGCCGTTCCACCCGCTGCCCGGTGCTCGTCTGCCAGGTGAGCCGCCCCAGTCCGAGGACGAGTTCGTACGCCTCACCGAGGCCCGCCGCGTCCTCGTGCATCTTGTGCAGCCGGTCGTACAGCCTGACCAGGGGGTCGATTGCACGGCGGCGTTCCGCCCAGGCGAGCCATTCCTGCTCCCAGGCGGCGTACAGCTTCTCGATCTTCTCGCGCTGTGGGTGCTCGTCGAGCAGGTGGTAGGTCTTGTCGAGCGGGATGCCCTGTGACCAGTCGGGGAACTCCGGTTCGATGCGACGGCGCAGGTGCGGGGCGCGAGGCTCCTTGAAGTCGCGGACACGGGTCTCGTCGACCCAGGGTGCGAGCAGGGCCTTGGGGTGGGGCGCGTCCTCCCTTTCGGGACGGGCGACGGTCAGCCAGGCCGGGTCGTCCCCGGCGAGAGCGCCGTCGATCATCACCTCGACGCCCTCGCCGCCCGGCAGCTCGTCGAACCACACGGCACCGGCCGCCCCGTCGAGCGTGCGCACGGGGCGGGTCTTGGACTCCTCGGCCTCGGCGAGGAACCGGAAGATCTGCCGGACACGGGCGGCGTCCAGACCGTCGGCGGACACCTCCGGTGCCAGAGATCGGGAGGTCTGCCGCCCGGAGCCGGTCGGCTGAGCCGGGACGGCGTCGAGTCCGGTGGATGCTGTCTTCCGCTCCCTGCCGCCTGCGGCCGAGACGGCGTACCCGGACTCGCTAGCGGCCCCGCTCACGGGCTCCGCGGCATCCTGCGGCTCGGCGAACAACGACTGCTGTTGCTCACCGAACAGCACGGACTGATCGAATGCGATCGGTACAGGTCGCTCGTCGGCCACCGTGGCGGCCATGGTGCCGGCTGCCGACGCCGTGCCGACCTCCGACGCCGTGCCGAACGTGACGCTCCCCCGGTCGCCCGCCGGGAACCGGACCTCGATGTCCAGGTCACCAGCGGTGCCGGGCGGAATGCTGTACGCCCACGTGACCGAGACCCTGCGTCCGGCACGCAGGGTGCCCTCCAGCGCGTCGTCGATGACGTCGCTGCGGTAGTCCTGCACCTGACGGGCCGTCTTGCCGTACGGTCCTCCCCGCACCAGCAGCGTGACCCCGTCGAGCTCGAACGGCCGCCCGGTGCCGTTGCTCAGGGACAGGGTGCAGCGCACCAGGTCGTCCCCCTCCCGGTACCCGTGACTGTCCTCGGCGTCCGCCAGCACGTGGGGCACCACGTCGGCCACCCGGACGTACAACCCGTCGTCGTACTGGTAGACCGAACCGACGGACTGCAACCCGCCACTCAGCCCGCGCTCATCCTGACTCACACGCCCACCCCCACCACTGCTCCCGAGGGCCATCCGTTGGCCCGTCCGGTCATCCCGCCCCGATCACCACGAGCTCGACCACAAGGCACCCCCCGGCGCGCGAACTCGAGTGTGAACTGAGCACACATTGCGAGCGTATCAGCATACGCGGACACCCGTCGCACCATGTCACCCATCTGCAACAGGCAGCACCCGGAGAGTGATCGCCGCCTACTCTGGACCACCTTGGGTCACCCGGACGACACCGTGGCACCCGATCCCCTTTCCCGCAAAGCCGTTGACTTAGTTCACAAGGCACGACAGGCTGTCGGCGACGTCACCTCAAAGGAAGGCAACGGTGCCATGCACATGCAAGTGGTCGACGTGTCACCCCAGTTGGCTGCACAGTGGCTCACCCGCAACACCAGCAACCGGCCGCTCAGCAAGAGCACGGTGCAGCACCTGGCCGGTCAGATCCAGCGCGGGGAATGGCAGCTGACGCATCAGGGCATCGCCTTCGACGAGGACGACGTGCTCATCGACGGACAGCACCGTCTGGCAGCCATCGTCAAGGCGGGCGTCACCGTGCCCCTGACCGTCACACACGGAGTGCCGCGCACCGCGTTCACCGTGATGGACACGGGCCGCAAGCGCACCGGCCGGGACGCGCTGGCCCTCGCGGGGGAGGCCAACGCGACCCACCTGGCGGCCGCACTGCGCGGACTGCACCTGTACCGCAATGTCCCCAACTCCGCTTGGAGCGGCGGATCGTCGGTCACGAGCAACGACCAGCTCCTGAACCTGCTCGGCGAACACCCCGGTGTCCGCGACGCCTTGCACCACGGCCTCGCGATGAATCGGGGGTGCCGCATCACCGTCACGGCCGCGACGATCGGCTGGTACGTCACCAGCGAGGCGCGGCCCGACATCGACCAGTCCGACTGGGAGGCGGGGGTCGTCACCGGGGCCCGCCTGGACCCTGGCGATCCACGTCTGACGTTGCGCAACACCATGCTCAACCTGGCCCTGGGCAACGCGCACCGGCGCCGCGACGACTCGCGCGAGCACCTGCTCTACTACCTCAAAGCCTGGAACGCGTGGGTCGAGGGCCGCACCATCAAGCTGTTGCGTCGCTCCCCGAACGAGACGATGCCGCGCATCTCGAACCGTTCGTCCCTGACATCGGCGGACAACGACGCCTGAAAAGGCATAGATTCAACGGACAACTGCCCATGACGCGCAAGGCGTCGGACCTGAGTGGGCATGCCCTGTGCCTCCGTCGGGGGTGCCGTAGGGAAAGGAGGCGCATGCGCGCCCAGGAAATCACCTTCCTCAAGCTCGTCCAAGGGGACAAGCAGTTCCAGGTGCCGCTCTACCAGCGCACGTACAGCTGGGGCAGGGAGCAGCTTCAGCGACTGTGGGAGGACATTGGGGAACTGGTCGATCAGCACCTGGCCGGAGAGCCGGCCGCGCCGCACTTTCTCGGCTCGGTGGTGCTCGCACCCGGTCAGATCCAGGCGGGCGGCGTGCAAAGGTGGCTCGTGGTCGACGGGCAACAGCGGTTGACCACGCTGATGCTGGCCTTCACCGCGCTGCGCGACCACCTGAAGGAGTCGGGTGACGCGCGAGGGGTGGATCGGGTGCACCGCCAAGTACTGGTCAACGAGTTCCACGAGGGCGCGGACCACTATCGGTTGCTGCCCACACAGGCGGACCGGGACGCCTACACCGCCTGCGTCCAGTCCCGGGCGGACGCCGGCGGGAGCGACAACATCGGGGCTGCCTACCGGTTCTTCCGCGGTGCCCTCGCCCAGGACCACGAGACGGGTGACGAGCGGTGGGCCTCAACGGTCGAGACCGTGCTCAAGGACCTGCTCTCCATCGTGGAGATCACCGCTGAACCGGGCGACAACGTGTACCGGATCTTCGAGTCGATCAACAACACAGGCGTCGGGCTCAGTCAGAGCGACCTGTTGCGCAACTACGTGTTCATGTTGCTGCCCAAGCGAGGCGAGCGGATCTACCAGGAACTCTGGCTGCCCATGCAGCAGAGTCTCGGCCCGAAGAACCTCGAACTCCTGGTCTGGCTCGACCTGGTGGTACGCGGCCACTACAAGACCAAGCAGAGCGAAATCTACCGCGAGCAGCAGAAGCGGCTCCAGCCACTGGCCGGCGACGAGGACGCGCTGCAACGCGAGATCGAGCAACTGGCCGAGCGGGCCGCGCGGTTCCTGCGCATCATCGAACCCGCCCGCGAGCAGGCTCCCGCCCTCCGCGCGATCCTGGAGCGTCTGGCCTCCTGGGGTGGCCAGACGCACTACCCGCTCGCGTTGCACCTGCTGGACCTTCTGGCGGCGGGCAGGACGACACCCGACGAAGCGGCTGAGGCACTGGGTTATGTCGAGTCCTATCTGGTACGGCGCCTGATCTGCCAGACGCCGACGTCCAACCTCAACCGCATCTTCATGGAAGCGCCGAAGGAGCTCGAGACCGACCGGCCGGCCGCCGAGGCGGTAAGGCGGTTCCTGTCCGGCCGACGCAGGCGTTGGCCGAGCGACGAGGAACTGCGCGCGGCGGTCCGCGCCAAACCGTTCTACTGGTCCGGGCGCCCTTCACAACGCAGCTACATCTTGCGCCGTCTCGAGGAGAGTTACCGGGCCTCCGAGCCCGTGGACTTCGCCAAGGCGTCCCTGAGTGTGGAGCACGTCCTGCCGCAACGCCCCGCCCCCGCCTGGTTCGATCTGCTCGCCGAGGAAACCGAGCCGAACCAGACTCCGCAGGAACTGCACGACCTGCTGGTGCACACGCTCGGCAACCTGACGCTGACCGGTGACAACGCCAAGCTTTCCAACCACCCCTTCGAACGCAAGCAGCAGATCCTCGACGCCAGTGCCCTGCGCATGAACCTCGAGATCGCCTCGGCACAGCGCTGGGGAAAGGCGCAGATTCTCGAACGGGCCGATCGTCTGGCCGACCGCGCCGCGGAACTGTGGCCCGGTCCGATCGGCGGGGTCAAGCCGAACGGTGAGGAATCACCGGGCTGGGTCGAACTGCGGGCCGCTCTGGTGGCGATGCCGAGCGGCACCTGGACGACGTACGGCGATGTCGCCGAGCTGATCGGCAGCCACCCGGTGCCTGTCGGGGCCTACCTGGGCGCCAACACGGGCGTGATCGGCGCCTACCGGGTACTCACTGTGGAGGGCAGGGTCTCCCCCTCGTTCCGCTGGGCGGACGGCAGTGACCGGCCACCCCCGCAGGAACTGCTGGCGAGCGAAGGAGTGCGCTTCGACTCCTTCGGGCGGGCCCACCCCTCCCAGCGCCTGTCCGCCGCCGAGCTGGCCACGCTGCTGGGCCGGGACGTGACGCAGCCCGCGGCGCACGACCCGCTCCCCGAGGGGGAGGACGCGGTGGCGGCCGACCGGTTCCGTGCGCAGTTGCGGGACAACTGGCCTGCCGCGTACCCGGGAGTCGTGGCGGCCCTCGACTTCTGGCGCCGACAGGGCGGCCATGTGACCTACGGCCGGCACGAAGAGACGAGTTGCTTTCCCATGCTGGACCTCGGAACCAGCCATGGGCCACGCCTGATGTGGCCGGTCGGGATCTACCCCGTGAGCGGAACCGTTGAGGTGGTCTTCCAGTACCTGAAGACGCGCAGCCCCTTCGACGACACGGAGCAGCGCCGGGAACTCCTGAACCGGCTGAACAAGATCGACGGCATCGACCTGCCCGAGGCGAAGCTGGAGCTGCGTCCCTCTTTCCCGCTCAGTGTCTTCGCGGAGCACGGCGCGGAGATCTGCGAAGTGCTCGACTGGTTCGTCGGGGTGGCTGCGCTGGATCTGGCGCGGAGGGACTGACCACGAAGCCGCAGCCCGGCACCGCGTCCGGTCCCCTACCACTGTCCCCTGTCCCCTGTCCGGGACTGAGCGAGGTCGACCACCTCGACACCGCGTCCGGCCGGACGTGCGCGGCAGCCGGCACGACCGCAGTCACCACGTCAGGAAACAGGTCAGTCACGGATACCCCTCGGACATGCCTCATCTCCTACCTCCGCCCTTAAAATCGAACAGCAGGCAAGCGATGCAGAGAAGGACTTCGTTCACAGCCGTCACGCATGTCACTCGGATCGATAGGTGCCGCGGGCCCTTCGTCGGAAAGGCCTGAGTGCCCGTCAGCTCAGAGCTCTCAGAGCCGCCTTGGTTCCCGCCCAACACCTCGTCCGAACCCGGCCCGTCGGTCTCCCACAAGTGCGCCAGGAGAGCACCGGCCGACCGCAGTCCCGGTTGCGGGCACACGAGACGAAGCCGCTCTCTCTCAGCGCGCGCAGAATACGGGGGATGCACAGTGACCGACGAGAAGAGCGGTGAGAGACACCTCCTCCGCATGACCGTCATCATGACCGTCATCACCGCCATAGCCGGCCTTGTGGGCGCCGTCATCGGCAACCTCGCAGGGGTGTCCGGTGTGGTCAAGGGATGGATGGGCGAAGGTCCGCCCACGGCCGTCACTTACTACGTCTATTACACCAACACCGGGAAAACGGACGAGAAGTCGCTCCACGTGAAGGTGCACCTGCCGAACGGGGTCGAATACATCAAGGGCAGCACCGATTACTGGGACGGCGACGACTGGGTCAAGTGGGAGGACGACAACATCGTCACCAGCGGTCTGCCCCTGAAGGGGGTCAAGGAGTCCTACCTGCGCCTGACCGTCGACGTGTCCCACAACAAGGACGGCGTGTGCGGGCCGTCCAACGTGAGTGTCCTGCTGGTCGGAGACGTCGTTCCAACCAGCAAGAAAAAGCAGGGGACCGGCACGACACAGCTGGAACTGTACGCACAGTGCAGCTGATCGGCATGTCCGAACACGTTCCTTCCTCCTGACGGGTCTGCGACAGAACGCGTGTGGCGGTCAAGGACATCCATCCCGATGTGGACGCGTGCCGCGCTCTCGTGAGCGAACGGGTGGCGCGGGGAGCGCCTGGCCGTACTCTCGCCGCGCCGTGGCGGAGATCGGCGGGTCCCACTGCACGATGATCCGTTCGGGCAAGGCCATCACGCCCGTCGGCTGTGCGGCCCGAAGGCCGGGTCCGGATCACGGCCGAGGTTGACCCTCGACCTTGTCGAGGGCTCAGAGTTCCGGATGTGGAGAACGACATGCGCAGCATCGGGGAGATGGCCCGGGACGGCGGACTGAGCGTGAGCGCGCTGCGGTTCTACGACCGGGCCGGTGTGCTGGTCCCCGCCTGGGTGGATCCGGTCAGCGGCTACCGCTGGTACGAACCCGGGCAGCTGGAGGAGGCACGGTTGCTGGCCCGGCTGCGCCGGGCGGGCATGCCGCTGGCCGACATCCGGCTCGTGCTGGCCGGCTGGGCCGGGGCCGACACCGATCTGGTGCGCGGTCTGCTTCAGGCGCATCTGCGCCGTCTTGAACTGGGGCTGTCCGATGCCCGCGTCGAGTTCTCCACGCTCCGAGCTCTACTCGACCGCAGGGAGACAGACCCCATGACCTCGCTCCACACCGCCAACGCCACCGCCCGGTTCTCCGTCCTCGCGCCGGAGCTGGGCGCCGCGCTGGACGCCGTCCGTTTCGCGGCCGGTACCGACCCGGAGCTGCCGATGCTCGGCGGAGTCCTGTTCGACGTCGAGGGCGACCGCCTTCACCTTGTGGCCACCGACCGCTACCGGATGGCCGTCGCGCAGGCTTCCGCGACCGGGCACGCCGGGCCCCGGACGCAGGTCGTCGTGCCTCTTCCGCTCGTCGACTCGATGCGGGCGCTGCTGACAGGTGAGGAGCGCGTCCACCTCGCGGTGGACGGTGACCGCGTGACGCTGGAGACCGGCGACCGGCAGACGGCCGGCCGGAGCATCGGCCATGAGTTCCCCGACTACCGCCGTCTCGTCGACCTCCCGGCCGGTCGCCGGGCCCACGTCGATACGGCGGCCTTCCGTCAGGCTCTGGAGAGCGGACCGGTGCGGGTGAGCGAGACACGTGAGCAGGACGGAGAGCCTCACGACCTCAGTGTGCTCAGGGTGGCGGAGAACGGGTCCGTGATCGTGTGCGACGACGGTGACGAGGACCCGGACAACGTGGCCGTCAACCGCGAGTTCCTGCTGGACGCGCTCGCCGCCGGGTCCCGGAACGAACTGGTCCTGGAACTGGGCGCGCCCACGGCACCGCTCGCGATCCGCCGACCCGACGACGAAGGCACCTTCTCGCTCCTCATGCCGGTCCGGTTGGAGAACTAGTGCACGCAGCGGGCCGGTTGGGTTCTGTCTACCGCCGCTCGCTTCGACCGCCCGGCGGGGCCGAGGGCACCTCGTGCCGTACGAGTGACCTGGCGATGGGTTCGCCGCTGCGCCGGGCGTACGTCATCCGTTCGCGGACCTCCCCCAGGGTGCGGGGACGGAAGCCAGGACCCCCACAACAGCTCTTGTGAAAGCGGACGCCGGCGTGCAGCAGCACGGACAGCGTCCGCCAGGCAGCGGTGTCCCGTCGGCGGGGCACGGCGAAGGCGGAGCCCACGTGGATCAGCGGCTGCGCGCAGCGGGGGCAGATCCGCTCCCTGTCCGTGTCGTGGGGCTGCTTGTACGAGGCCCGGCAGGGCAGGCAGACGTAGGAGGTCTTCGCGTGGGCCATGCCAGCAGGGTAGGCGCCGCCCCGGTGTAACTCGACGCGATTTCGGGCGCGGTGAGTATCAGCAGGTCAGCTCGCCGGACGCGCTGGGTTCGTCGGCTCCCGTGGAGAGCGAGACCTGCTTGACCTTGCCGGTGTAGTCGCCCACGGCTCCGTCCTCGGTCGATCCGTCGGAGTAGTACAGGGCGGACGCCCACGGCTCGGCGTCCTTCCCCAACCCGTCCATCAGCCCTTCCATCGTCGCCGTGCGGAAGTTGGTGCTCAGGCAGCCGCCGTCCAGGTACGACCAGTCGGGGTTGGTGCCCTCCGTCGGATCCGTCGCCGTCGCGTCGGACGGCAGCAGGGCGAGCGCGGCCTTCTGCGCCCGCTCCTCGTCGACCGGGGACGCGAAGACGACGTCCAGGCTGATGAGGTGCTTCTTCAGGGATGCGGCGGGCGGGACGGTGGCGCAGACGACCTCGTCCTTCGCCAGTCGGTAGGCCACGGGGTCACCGAGGGGCATTCCCGTCTGTGCCGCACACGCCTTGGACCACGAGACGCGGGGGTGGCGTGCGTCCCACCAGGTGAGCGGCGATGCGAGCCCCCGGCCGCCCTGATCGTCCTCGGAGGGTCCGCCGAAGGTCTGCCGGGGAAGCGGGGCTTCCTTGAAGGGGGTGACGTGGGGGCAGAACTCCGTGCGCAGGAAGTCGGCCATCGCGGCGGCCTGGTCCTCGGTGGCGCCGCCTGCCTCATCCGAGTACCGGATTCCCTCCCATGTCCGGTACCCGACGGCCACGTTGCGGCAGGTCGTGACCTGGACGACCGCGAGCCCCCGGCGGTCCTCCAGATCAGTCTCGACGTCCGTACCGAGACCGTAGTTGTTGGCGTCGCCGACCTCGCCGAGCTGGTTCACCAGGGCGTCGTCGACGCCGGCGGCCGCCAGGAAGTCCTCCATCGAGGTGTCGTCCTCGGTCGTCGCCTCCGCCGACGCGGAGTCCGTGTCCGGCTCGTCGTCGGCCGGTGCGGTCGGCTCCGTCACGGTCTCGTCCTCGGGGACGGCGGAGCTGTGCGCAGTGGAGGGTTCGGTGTCGCTCCCGCAGCCGCCGACGGCGAGCAAGGCGGCGACGAGCAGGGCGGTGCCGGCGGCGCGGCGGTATCGGGACATGAGGTGACTCCGTGTGCAAGTGCGTGGTTCTGGTCGGTCGTCGGTCTGACGGTGGGCTGGCCGGATGGCCGGAGTCAGCGGTCCCGCCGGGCTCGCCATTCCAGCAGCGCGTCCCTGGCGGTCTCGAAGTTCATCGGGCCCTTTTCGATGTGGAGGTTCCGCATGTACTCATAGGCTCGTCCGAGTTCGGCCCCGGGACGGATGCCGAGAATCTCCATGATCTGGTGGCCGTTGAGATCCGGGCGGGCGGCCTCCCGGGAGTCCGCGACCGCCAGGCGCTCGATGCGCTCTTCCAGGGAGTCGTAAGCGCGGTCGAGTGCATGCGCCTTGCGTCGGTCACGTGTGGTGCAGTCGGCACGGATGAGCTTGTGCAGCCGGTCGAGCAGCGGGCCGGCGTCGCGGACGTAGCGGCGCACGGCGGGGTCGGTCCACTTCTCGTCGAGATAGCCGTGGAAGCGGAGATGCAGCTCCACCAGTCGGACGACGTCCGCGATCAGTTGCTCCGGACAGGTCAGGGCGCGCAGCCGCTTGCGGGCCATCTTGGCGCCCACCACCTCGTGGTGGTGAAAGGTGACCTGACCGTTGCGTGTGATCCGGCGCGTACGTGGCGTGCCGATGTCGTGGAGCAGCGCGGCCCACCTCAGGGTGAGGTCGGGTCCTTCTGTCTCGAGGGCGATGGCCTGGTCCAGGACGGTCAGTGTGTGCTCGTAGATGTCCTTGTGGCGGTGGTGCCCGGCGCTCTCGAACCGCAGGGCCGGCAGCTCCGGCAGGACGTGTTCGGCGAGTCCGGTGTCGACCAACAGGCGCAGACCGGTTGCGGGTCTGGTCGAGAGCAGGAGGGCGGTGAGCTCCTCTCGCACCTGTTCGGCGGGGACCTCGGTGACTCGTCGCGCCATCGCGCTCATCGCGTCCCTCAGCTCCGGCACCGGTTCAAAGCCGAGTCGGGCCGCACAGCGCACCACGCGAAGCATCAGCGGCGGGTCGTTGACGATCGCCGCCGTGGGTGCGCGCGGGGTGCGCAGTACGCGCCGCTCCAGGTCTTGAAGGCCACCGAAGGGATCCGTCAGGGTCACGTGCGACAGTCCGAGGGCCATGGCGTCGATGGTGAAGTCCCTGCGCCGCAGGTACGCCTCCAGCGCCTTCTCGTGTTCCGCACGCCGCGATCCGGAATGACGATGGCGCGTGGGTGCCGGACGTGCGTTGATCCGCAGGGTGTAGATGTCGCCGTCCCACTGCTTGCGCAGGCTCACGACATCGGGTGCGTCGTCTCGCTGGAACCGGAGGTCGTCGCCCCACCCGTGGAGGATCTGTCGTATACGTCGCACGTCGGAGTCCGTGACGAAGTCGAGTTCGTGCCCGACGCGGCCCTCCAGCGCTTGGCGTACCGAGGCGCCTCCCAGGGTGAGGGAGAGCCCCGCGGTCGTGAAGCGGTGCAGGAGGTCGTCGACGACCGGCGGGAGCGCAGCCCGTGCCGCCTGCGCCCGGGGATCGGCAGGTTCACTATGTGCGGGCCCGGCCGTCTCGAGTGACCGAGGGTCAGCGGTCGGCGGCTGCTGTTCCCGCCCTCGCGCTTCGCCCCGGCCGGTTGCCTGTCGGTGCGGTTGAGACGCCGACGCCCCGGTCCCCACCGCTCTCTTGAGACGCAGGACGTCGCCGTCCGGAGCCACTTCGAGTGACGGCGTCACGAGTCCGAGGTCGCTGAGGCGGCACCGGGCGAGAGTCGTCCACTGAACGGTGTGATCAGGCGACTGTGTACCGATCGACACCTCTCGCGTACCGTCACGCGTCTCGCACCGGAAGCGCAGCGCGTATCCGGCCGCCTGCACCTCATAGGGGGAGAGTTCGCTTTCCGGCCCGTAGGTGCGGATCATCGGAGTCTTGGCCGGCGCGGCTTCGAGCCTCCTTCTGTCGTCCTTCCACTGGGAGAAGGAGCGCCGGGCCATCTGCACATGCAGAAGGCGGCGCCGTCCTTTCCGTCCGAAGCGGATCTCGATCGAGTCGCTGCGGGCGTGGGCCTGCTGGACGTAGGCGACCGTGACGTTCTTCTGGCCCTGCCCGCGCAGCCAGTGGACCAGGGCCTCTCCGATGTACAGGTGGTCCGCGCTGCTCTCTCCTACGGCTGTGCGGCGGCACCGTACGGGCGGGCGGTGGGCGAAGTGGGATTTCCTGTCACCGCAGGCGCGCAGGGTCAGCACCTGGCCGCAGCCGCCGAGGAGGACACCGCAGCTGAACGCGTCGTGCCGCCGCGCAGTTGCCGGAGACGCTGGGCGTCCTCTTTCTCGAAGGGAAGGAAGACCGGTTGATGCCCCTGGGATCCGCCCAGGACGGCGGTCTGCACCTTGCGGTTGTCCTCTTCGGTAACGGCCGAGGCCATCTTCACGCACCCTCATGTCTCACGCGAAATGTCACTGGCGTCCACCCGCTGTCCGAGCGTGGCTTACTTTCAGCCCTCACTCAGCCTCACTCGCTGCTTGCTCCTCGCCCCCGCGCAGACGACGTGCTCGCTCGGCGATCCCGTCGGCGAGTCTGCCCTTGACCGAGCCGGCGCGGTCGAGCGTCAGCTTGCCGCGACTTCGAGCGGCGTCGACGCCCTTCGCTCCCGTCTCGAGCGCCTTGTCCCTCACATCGGTGGCCGCCTCCACCCATCGCCTCGCCTCAGCCGACCGGCGGCCGGACTCGATGCCGAGCCGCTCGTGGAAGTCATGGACTCCGATGGCCATCTGGTTGCTCGACTGGACCACGGCCGGGGACTTGGCCGGGTGCAGCAACACCTTCGCGTTCGCCGTGCCGGCCACCGCGTCCATCCGCGCCACCAGACGCCCGGTGCTCCGCGAGATGAGTTCACGCCGGTCCTGCCGGGCGGCCTTCAACCCGAGGCGGTGAGCGTCCAGTTCGTCCGGGGACGCGTCCAGCACCCGGTCGAGTTCGAGCACGGCGATCGCGTCCTGAAGTTGGAAGCAGCGAGCCAGAACGGCGAGCCACTCCCGAACCGGGGACTCGGCCTCACTGACCGTCGCGGCGAGATCGCCGATCTTGGACTGCCGCTCCATCTTCTCCGCGATCGCGTCGAGTTGACGCAGGGCGTACACCTGGGTCTCCGCGATCGCCGTCGGCGCGTCCTGCACCTTCGACCACATGGTTTCGTCGACCCTGCCCCGCTGCTCGCGGATGGTCATGGTCTCCTCGATGACGAAGCCCACTCCGATCATGCGGGACAGCACCGTGTCCTTCTGGGCGCGCAGCACGTCGTCGACCTTCGCGTCGATCGCGGCGAGATAGTCGGTGATCTCGTCCATGCTCTGCTGCATCGCCACCTGCGACATGAGCTTCGCGGCGTTGGCGAGAGCAGCCGGGTTGGTCAGGAACGACCGTGGCCCCTTCACGAACTCCACGAAGCCCCTGATCTGGCCCTTCTGCCCTTTCACCACCCCCGTGCCGAACCCGGTCTTCGAGCTCTCCCTCAACCCGTACTTCTTGACGAGCTGCGCCGACTTCGGAGTCAGCTTCACCCAGCGTCCGGAGTTCTCGGCCATCTCCGAACCCGCCTGCGCGACGGCGGCTCCGACGCCGAAGACGGACTTGAGCCACTGCGGTCCGAGATCCTTCGACGACGACAGTCCCTCCGAGACGAGGAAGCGGTCGACGTCCGCCGCGTTCCCGATGACCATCAGTCCGTCATCGTCACTGATCAGCTGAATCTCGGCGTCCATCGCCCGCTCCTGAAGTCGCTTCTCGCAGTTGTGGGTGGTCGGGGGCGTACGGCGGTCGCCGGGCGGGGCCGGGTTCCTCCGATGACGGGTGAGCGAGGTGTCGGCCCGTCAGCGCCAGTGCGCGCTTCCCTTACGCAGCCAAGGAGTCGACGACGTCCTGGCCTGGCACCATTTCGCCATGGCTCCGGGCGTGTTCGAACCGGTCGGTCGTCGGGCCGGAACCAATTCGGGCCGACCGTACGTTCCTGGCCTGCCGCGGCGTGGCCCCCGCCCCTCAGTGCCATCGCTGCGGAACGGGAAGCGCACATGCCGCCCGGCCGCGCCGATCCGTTCACTCATTTCCCCCCGGCCACGCGCGCCTACCCGCCGAAGGGGCGGGCCGCAGTTGGCCGCCATCAGTATGAGACCCATGCACTCAGTTCACAAGAGGAACATAACCGCTTCGCGCATTCGTGCGCCGAACCACCGCCGGTGGCGTAGGTTCGGCGGTCGTCGGGATCCGAGGTCGGGAGGGCACATGCAGAAGGGCACGCTGGAGTACGAGCAGGCTCTGGACGCCGTGGTCGAGATCCTGCGTTCACGAGCACGCCAGGGCGGGGCACCGATTCAGTACGGCGACCTGAGCAGCGAGCTCGCACGGCTCGGTCATCACGTCCCCGCCCACGAGGGGCCCATGCCCTACCTGTTGGAGGACGCCTCGGTCCGGGAGAGCCCGGACGGGTCGCTGCCCCTGCTGTCGGCCCTCGTGGTCCTGAAGGACAGCGGCTGGCCGTCCGGCGGCTTCTTCAAGCTGGCCCGGCGTGCGCCGTACAAGCGGCCGGGCGATGATTTGCTGCTGTGGACCCGGGAGATCCAGAAGTTGGCGGAGCACTACGCCGGTCGCTGACGGTCCTTCCTCTCGGCGGCGTTGCGGCGGCCGTCGCCGGGCGGCCTGTCCCTGACGAGGGTGGCCGGCCTCACGAGTCCGTGGTGCTGAGTCGCACCTCCGCCCAGACCGTCTTTGTGTACGCGTCGCGGACCGTGTGTCCCCAGCAGTCGGCGTAGGCCTCGACGAGGAGCAGTCCGCGGCCCGAGGTCTCGTCGGCGGGCCGCGGCGTCACGGGCGGTGGCAGGCGCTCGGGGCGGGTGTCGGTCACCTCGACGCGGAAGCGGTCCGGCAGGTGGTGCAGGGTCAGCCGGAAGTCGCGGCCGGGGAGGCTGCCGTGGCGGACCGCGTTCGACGCCAGCTCGGCGGTGACGAGGGCGACGGCTCGGGCGGGGTCGGAGTCGTACGGGATGCCTGTCCACTCGGTGAACTGCTGGACGGCGAGCCGGCGGGCGAGGCGGGCGCCGCGTCGGGTGCTGCTGAAGCGCAGGGTGAGTTGGCGGGTGGTGGCAAGAGACGGCTTCGCCTCTTCGGTGAGGTGATGGTGGGTCACGGTGTCAGCGTGGCGGGGTGGGTGGCCCGCTGACCAGGTACGACGGCAGTACGCCGTGCTCGCCGTACGGAGTGGGCGGACCGCTGCGGCCTGGTTGTACGGGGCTTGTACGGGCGTTGTACGGGTCCGGTGCGTGTCCCGGTTTCCGCGTCTCGCGTTGGACATGGACCGGTGGCGAGCGCGGCCGTGGCGGGGCGCGGAGCGGGATGGGAAGGGCGTGGGACTGTGAGGACGGTACGGGACGCACGGGAGACGCGGACGGGGCGGGGCGCGAAGACGAAGGACGAGGGGCCCGATGTGCCGGGCGTGTGGTCGGCGTACGGGGTGCTGTTGCAGTACCTGCGCAAGCGGGCCGGGTTGAACCAGCAGCAGCTCGGGGACGCGATCGGCTACTCGCTGGAGCAGGTCGCGTCGGTGGAGCAGGGGCGGCGGCCGGCGAAGGCGGCGTTCACGGCGGCGGCGGAGCGGGTGTTGGAG